>NZ_JANSJJ010000103.1:0-866 GCF_047502715.1 Synechococcus sp. H55.10 | reverse complement strand
GTATTGAAGTCTACAAAGACAATCGCTGGCATGATTGTCAGTACCGTTATCAGCGCTCGGATTCCCAAACTTACGGCAGAACACCGTAAGTGGCTGGATCAACTTCACAAGCAAGTATTACCTGAATGTCTTCTTCTAGACCCATACAGCCAGAAAAAACTCAGGATTTTTAGCTGAGGCTAGCTAAACGAGCGTCAACTGTGATCGGTTACTTTTGAGTCTGTACCTTACTCTCTTAACGCAGTAGTTCTCTGCAAACTCTGATGCTACAGTCCACTGACTGCCGATTTTTCCCTGCTGATTTCGCCGCCTCGGAGTAGTCGCCGCACCTATTGTTGTAAGCAGTTTAAGATTTCTGAAGCTTCCCTTACAGAGAGGTACTGGGTAGACAGAGCAGACACTGTTTCAGAGTCGAAACTAGATTTGGGTATCCACTTTACTATACTCTGACCGGTATGTAGGAGACAATGAGGTCAATCTATCCCTAGGCCAGTGGCCCACCAACGCGGTAGGCTAGATCGCAGTGGGCCTTTTGTTGGGTTCTCTACTGCAATCAACGGTTCTCTCCTCTTGCCGCCATGGCTTTGCAACTTGAACCTGCCGCTCCGGCAGAGGTAGCCATCTATCAGCCCTATTACGCCGTCGCGCGCCGGCAACACCTAGCTCTTGCGGTGGGCCTCTACAAAAAAGGCAGCCTGGAAGGACAGAGGGCCATCGAGGGAGACAAACCTGTGCGTTTCCTGGCCAGTTGGCACACGTCGCCGTTGCCCTCCGATCTGACCGTAGTGCAAGTGATCTTCGATCAGGATGCCGAGCTCACTTACCAGCTCTCCATCGCCAACTACGAGTTTGTGGATTACCTAATC
>NZ_JANSJJ010000102.1:0-5108 GCF_047502715.1 Synechococcus sp. H55.10 | reverse complement strand
GCCCGACAAAGGTCGCCCGGTCGCCGACCTACGCCAGCAACTGACCCCCGAAAACTGGGGCTAGTGGCTTGGGGCGTTCCGAGTGGTGCAGGGCATTCTGCAGATGCCGCGTTTTAAGATCGAGGCGAAGTACGACCTGAAGCCGCCGCTAAGTGCGCTGGGGATGGGCGTCGCGTTTGATCCTGACCGCGCCGACTTCAGCCGCATCGCCGAGGTCGCACCTGAGCGGCTGTTCATCCAGAAGGCGATTCAGAAGGCGGTGGTGGAGGTGGACGAGGAGGGCACCAAAGCCGCGGCGGCGACGGGAGTCACCATAGGCTTGACCTCCGTGCCTGTAGACCAATTCAACCTCGTTGCAGACCGCCCGTTCCTGTTTGCGATTGTGCATCAGCCGACGGGCGCAGTGCTGTTTCTGGGCGTTGTGCGGCAGCCCGGAGCGTAGGGTCGACGCCCTTTTTGTGCCGACGCCCCGCGAATCGGGGGAAATTCGGGGTGAATTTGCCCCGATTCGGGCTTAAACCCTTGACAACGCTGTCGCGGGCATGGTATTATATAGCCCGCCTCAAAGCAAGGGTCTTTGGGGCGGAAGTGATACCTTGAGATCCCAGAACCTGCGTGCGGAAGGGCGATGCCCTTGACAAACGCGCCTGGGATGTGGTATAATCCGACTCGCCGACAAAATGCCGTAAGGCGTGTTGGCGTGTGCGCTTGCTGCAAGGGCGGCAAGCGGTGATTGAACCTTGAAAACCGGGCAGGTAAGAACGCTTTGCGAGGCCAGTCACCTTGGAAAACGAGCCTGCGTAAGCAGGAATCGCGTTTTCTGACGGAGAGTTTGATCCTGGCTCAGGGCGAACGCTGGCGGCGTGCCTTAGACATGCAAGTCGAGCGGTAGGCGTCCTTCGGGGCGCCGAGAGCGGCGAACGGCGGAGTAACACGTGGGTAACCTGCCCCGAAGACTGGGACAACCCGGGGAAACTCGGGCTAATACCGGATGTGGATGCGCGGGCTTCGGCTTGGGCATCTAAATGGGTTTCCGCTTCGGGATGGGCCCGCGGCCTATCAGGTTGTTGGTGAGGTAACGGCTCACCAAGCCGACGACGGGTAGCCGGTCTGAGAGGATGATCGGCCCGAGGGGCACTGAGACACGGGCCCCACTCCTACGGGAGGCAGCAGTCGGGAATTTTGGGCAATGGGCGCAAGCCTGACCCAGCGACGCCGCGTGGAGGACGAAGCCCTTCGGGGTGTAAACTCCTTTTAGTGGGGACGAACGCAGACGGTACCCACAGAAAAAGCCCCGGCTAACTACGTGCCAGCAGCCGCGGTAATACGTAGGGGGCGAGCGTTGCCCGAATTTACTGGGCGTAAAGCGCACGTAGGCGGCTTCGTAAGTCTGGTGTGAAATCTCACGGCTCAACCGGGAGGCTGCACCAGATACTGCGAAGCTCGAGGACGGGAGAGGAGATCGGAATTCCCGGTGTAGCGGTGAAATGCATTGATATCGGGAGGAACACCAGTGGCGAAGGCGGATCTCTGGCCCGTTGCTGACGCTGAGGTGCGAAAGCTGGGGGAGCGAAAGGGATTAGATACCCCTGTAGTCCCAGCCCTAAACGATGGGCGCTAGGTGTTGGGGGATTAACCCTCGGCGCCGTAGCTAACGCATTAAGCGCCCCGCCTGGGGAGTACGGCCGCAAGGTTGAAACTCAAAGGAATTGACGGGGGCCCGCACAAGCGGTGGAGCATGTGGATTAATTCGATACAAACCGAAGAACCTTACCTGGGCTTGACATCCACGAGCAACGCCTTAGAAATAGGGCGCCTCGGTGGGGAAACCCACCGACCCGTGGACACCGGTTGCATGGCTGTCGTCAGCTCGTGCCGTGAGGTGTTGGGTTAAGTCCCGCAACGAGCGCAACCCTTGTCCTCTGTTGCCAGCGGGTTATGCCGGGCACTCTGAGGAGACTGCCGTGGTCAACACGGAGGAAGGTGGGGACGACGTCAAGTCAGCATGGCGGTTACGTCCAGGGCGTCACACATGCTACAATGGGTGGTACAAAGGGCAGCCAACGCGCGAGCGGGAGCGAATCCCAAAAAACCACCCTCAGTTGGGATCGCAGTCTGCAACTCGACTGCGTGAACGCGGAATCGCTAGTAACGGCGGGTCAGCCATACCGCCGTGAATACGTTCCCGGGCCTTGTACACACCGCCCGTCAAGTCACCCGAGTCGGTTGCACCCGAAGTCGGTCGCCTAACCCGCACGGGAGGGAGCCGCCGAAGGTGTGGCTGGTAAGGGGGACTAAGTCGTAACAAGGTAGCCGTACCGGAAGGTGCGGCTGGATCACCTCCTTTAACGGAAGCAACTCTCTACGGCGCGCAAAGCACTACCTGCTCGGTTTTGAGGGAGCCACATACGGGCGCGTAGCTCAGTCGGTTAGAGCGCACCCCTGATAAGGGTGAGGTCATTGGTTCGAATCCAATCGCGCCCACCAGTGGGGGCGTAGCTCAGCGGGAGAGCACCTGCTTTGCACGCAGGGGGTCACCGGTTCAAATCCGGTCGCCTCCACCAAACCTAACCTTCAGCGCCTCACGGGGCGCTGAAGGTTGGGCTGATGAGGCGCCCACTCACGGGCAACGGACCCAACGATTTCCACTTTGACAACTGGACTGGAGTCATCGAGAAGCGCGCCAAAGTAGGCAAGCTACTAAGGGCGCACGGCGGATGCCTAGGAGCAAGGAGCCGATGAAGGGCGTGGTAAGCTGCGATAAGCTGCGAGGAGCCGCAAACAGGCGTTGATCCGCAGATCCCCGAATGGGAGAACCCGGCCACCGGATGGGTGGTCACCCACCGCTGAACCCATAGGCGGTGTGGAGGGAACCTGGGGAACTGAAACATCTCAGTACCCAGAGGAAGAGAAATCGAACGAGATTCCCTCAGTAGCGGCGAGCGAACGGGGAAGAGCCTAAACCAACTGGGCGTGCCCAGTTGGGGTCGTGGGACCGACATCCGAGTACGCCTTCCGCTTAGCAGAAGTGTCTGGAAAGGCACGCCATAGCGGGTGACAGCCCCGTATGCGAAAAGTGGAACGCCTCGTCGGCATCCCGAGTAGCACGGGATAAGTGGAACCCTGTGCGAATCTGCCCGGACCACCGGGTAAGGCTAAATACTCCTTGCTACCGATAGCGCAACCAGTACCGTGAGGGAACGGTGAAAAGCACCCCGGCGAGGGGAGTGAAAGAGAACCTGAAACCGTGCGCTTACAAGCAGTCGGAGGACTATACCCCTCTGGGGGACAGTCTGACGGCGTGCCTTTTGCAGAATGAGCCGGCGAGTTGTGCTCAGCGGCAAGGTTAAGCGTCTCAGACGCGGAGCCGTAGCGAAAGCGAGTCCACACAGGGCGACCCAGTCGCTGGGTGCAGACCCGAAACCGCGCGATCTAACCCTGGTCAGGCTGAAGCCGTGGTAACACACGGTGGAGGGCCGAACTGGTGACCGTTGAAAAGGTCTCGGAGGAACTGGGGTTAGTGTGGTGAAATGCCAATCGAGCGCGGAGATAGCTGGTTCTCCCCGAAATGCATTGAGGTGCAGCCTCACGCGCTATGCTATGCAGGTAGAGCCACTGGATGGGCTAGGGGCCCTACCAGGTTACCGAACCCAACCAAACTCCGAATGGCATAGCAGGAAGCGTGGGAGTGAGACAGCGACGGATGAGCGCCGTTGTCAAAAGGGCAATAGCCCAGATCGCCCGCTAAGGTCCCTAAACACAGGCTAAGTGTTAAAGGATGTAGGGTCGCGTAAACAACCAGGAGGTTGGCTTAGAAGCAGCCATCCTTTAAACAGTGCGTAACAGCTGACTGGTCGAATGTGACCCTGCGCCGATAATGTAAGGGGGCTCAAGCCTGTTACCGAAGCGGCGGGTTCCCGCAAGGGAGCGGTAGGGGAGCGTTCTGCTCGCAGTGAAGGTGGAGCGGAAGCACCACTGGAGCGTGCAGAAGTGAGAATGCCGGCACGAGTAGCGAGAAGACGGGTGAGAATCCCGTCCGCCGAAAGCCTAAGGGTTCTTCAGGCAGGTTCGTCCGCTGAAGGTTAGGCGGTCCTAAGTCGAGGGCGAAAAGCCGTAGGCGAAGGGCAGTGGGTCAACATTCCCACCCCAGGTGGTGGAGCCAAGCGGTGACGCTTCAGAATCGGTCGGGCGCAGAGTTGGAAGGCTGCGCTCGCCCCAGCGGCAACTCTGGGGCGACGAAGGGATCCTCACGGTGAACGAAGCGACTGTGACTGGAGCCGAGAAAACCCGTGTAGCGTTGAAACCACCTGACCGTACCGCAAACCGACACAGGTAGGCGAGGCGAGGAGCCTCAGGCGCGCGAGAGAAGTCCCGCTAAGGAACTCGGCAAATTGACCCCGTAACTTCGGGAGAAGGGGTGCCTCGAAAGAGGTCGCAGCAAAGCGGGCCCGGCGACTGTTTACCAAAAACACAGCTCTCTGCGAAGGGGAAACCCGATGTATAGGGGGCGACGCTTGGCCAATGCCCGTAGGTTAAGGGGAGGGGTCAGCCGCAAGGTGCAGCCCTGAACTGAAGCCCGGGTGAATGCCGGCCGTAACTCTAACGGTCCTATGGTGACTTCGCTGCCCCCCTCATGGGTAACCATGAGGAGCGCACCCAGCTATATGCTGGAAACTCCGAGTATCCAGCGGTACTCGCAGGAGACTCTCTACTATCGGAGAACTTAATCCCTGTGAGTAACAATCCGTCTGGTGCGGACAACCAGCAGGAAAGGCTGATTCGACTCGGTTGGGTCGTCGGCTTTGTGGACGGAGAAGGATGCTTCTCAATAGGGTTTATCCAACAGCCCAAGCGAGAACATCGCTCTGGCTACAAAGTCGGAATACAGGTGTTCCACGAGTTCGCCGTAACTCAAGGTGAGCGTAGCTTAGAAGCCCTGCGGCAACTCAACCAATTCTTCGGCGTGGGTCAGATTGTCATCAACCGACGCCAAGATAATCACAAGGAACACCTCTACCGCTATGTTGTACGCCGACGCAGTGAGCTTCTTGAAGTGATTATTCCGTTTTTCAGAACTTATCCCCTCCAAACTGCAAAACGGGAAGACT
>NZ_JANSJJ010000101.1:0-5186 GCF_047502715.1 Synechococcus sp. H55.10 | reverse complement strand
GATGGCGCCGCAGGACCAGCCGCACGAGCGCTTTGAGTTCCCCGAAGAAGTCCTACCCCGCGGCAACGCGCTCTAAACTGGCGCTGGCTGTCGAACGCTTGAGTTCTCTCGATCCTTCACGTGAGAGCCGGGGCCGAGCGTTCGCCTATTCAGGTCTTGGATTGGATGGGTAGGCGCTCGGCCATTCTTAAGCTCCTTTGCTTTTCACCTCTATCTTCTGCTGTACTGACTGTTACTCTTTTTGGAGGCTGGCCTCAGTGACTTCAACGACCTTTGGTTCCGCAGCGATGCAGGATCGCACCCAGGGCGGGTTTGCCTGGTGGGCCGGGAATGCTCGCTTGATCAATCTCTCCGGTCGGCTCTTGGGTGCCCACGTGGCCCACGCCGGCCTGATCGTCTTCTGGGCGGGAGCGATGCTGCTGTTTGAGGTGGCTCACTTCACGCCGGATCGGCCTATGTACGAGCAGGGCCTGATCCTGATGCCCCACGTGGCCACTTTGGGCTGGGGGGTTGGCCCGGGCGGCGAAGTTATCGACACCTACCCCTACTTTGTGATCGGCGTGCTGCACTTGATCTCCAGCGCAGTGCTGGGGTTGGGGGGCATCTATCACGCCGTGCGCGGCCCAGAAACCCTGGAGCAGTCTTTCCCCTTCTTCGGCTACGACTGGAAAGACAAGAACAAGATGACCACCATCTTGGGGATCCACCTCATCCTCTTGGGGTTGGGGGCTTTCCTGTTGGTGGCCAAGGCCATGTGGTTTGGCGGTGTCTATGACACCTGGGCTCCCGGCGGTGGCGATGTGCGAGTGATCACCAACCCCACCCTCAACCCGGCGGTGATCTTCGGCTACCTGTTCAAGTCTCCCTTCGGCGGCGACGGCTGGATCATCAGCGTGGACAACATGGAGGATGTGATCGGCGGCCATATCTACATCGGCATCATCTGCATTGCCGGTGGGATCTGGCACATCCTCACCAAGCCTTTTGGCTGGGCCCGCCGTGCCTTCATCTGGTCGGGGGAAGCTTATCTCTCCTACAGCTTGGCGGCGGTCTCGCTGATGAGCTTTATTGCCACCTGCTACATCTGGTTCAACAACACTGTTTACCCCAGCGAGTTCTACGGCCCCACCGGCCCTGAAGCCTCGCAAGCGCAAGCCCTCACCTTTATCGTGCGCGACCAGCGCCTGGGGGCGAACATCGGCCAGGCCCAAGGCCCCACCGGTCTGGGTAAGTACCTGATGCGCTCCCCCACGGGCGAGATCATCTTCGGCGGTGAGACGATGCGCTTCTGGGATGTGCGGGCGCCCTGGAAAGAGCCGCTGCTGGGCCCCAATGGCTTGGATCTGGATAAGTTGAAAAACGACATCCAACCCTGGCAAGCTCGCCGTGCGGTGGAGTACATGACCCACGCGCCACTGGGATCCCTGAACTCGGTGGGGGGTGTGGCGACCGAGATCAACACGGTGAACTTCACCAGCCCGCGCACCTGGCTGGCAGCCCACAACTTCATCTTCGGCTTCCTGTTCTTCGTTGGCCACCTGTGGCATGCCGGTCGCGCCCGTGCCGCTGCTGCCGGCTTTGAGAAAGGGATCAGCCGCGAGAACGAGCCGGTTTACCGGATGAAGCCGATCCGATAAGCACGGAAGTCTCTCGGAGATCAACCTTTGGCCCCCGGTAGGGGGCCTTTTTTTTGGGGATCCCCCCCGCCAGGATTGGCAGAGAAGGAAGAGAGGATAGAGACTGAGAAGGCTGAATGTTCGGTAAAGATGCACAAAGTCCCGGTTACGGTCATCACCGGATTTTTGGGATCCGGCAAGACCACGGTGATCCGTCACCTGTTGCTCAACAACCAGGGCCGCCGCATCGCCGTTTTGGTCAATGAGTTTGGCGAAGTGGGCATTGATGGCGAACTGCTGCGGGATTGCCAACGTTGCGAGGGAGAGGGATCCATCCCCATTTTGGAGCTGGCCAACGGCTGCCTCTGCTGCACGGTGCAGGAGGAATTTTTGCCCACCATGGAAACCCTGCTGCAACGGCGGGCGGAGCTGGACGGCATCCTGATTGAGACTTCAGGATTGGCCTTGCCTAAGCCTCTGGTGCAGGCTTTCCGCTGGCCAACCCTTCGCACCGGCGCCACGGTGGATGCGGTGATTGCAGTGGTGGACGGTCAGGCTCTGGCTTCTGGGCAACTGGTGGGGGATCGGGCGGCGCTGGAAGCGCAGCGGCAGGCCGATGAGAGCCTGGATCACGAGACGCCCATTGAGGAGCTGTTTGCGGATCAGTTGAGCTGCGCCGATTTGGTGCTGCTGAGCAAGGTGGATCAGATCCCAGCGTCACAGCGGGCCCAGGTGGAGAGCTGGCTGCGGCAACAATTGCGCCCTGAGGTTCGAGTCCTCCCCTGTGAGCGGGGCCAGGTTGCCCCAGAAGTGCTCTTGGGCTTGCAGGCGGCGGTGGAAGATCAGTTGGAGCGCCGCCCCAGCCACCACGACCACGAGGAGGAGCACGAGCACGAGGCCTTCGAGTCTTTTTACCTGAGCCTGGAGGGGGGCTATGAGCCGGGATCCCTAGTTGCCCAACTGCGTCAACTGGCTCAAGAGGAATGCCTCTACCGGGTGAAGGGGTTTGTGGCCGTGCCCCACAAGCCGATGCGGCTGGTGCTGCAGGGAGTGGGAGGGCGATTTGAAACCTACTACGACCGGCCCTGGCGCCCGCAAGAGCCGCGGTTGACCCGCCTAGTGTTCATCGGGCAGAGGCTTAACCGGGAGCGCATTGCCGCTCAGCTTCAGGGCTTGGCTCACAGAGAAGCAGCGGCCTTTACTGGTTGATCCCTGTCGGGATCCCTCACCCCCAGCCCCTCTTCCAGAGGGAGAGGGGAGTTGGCGTGACCCTATAAAAGCGGCCTAGAGGTAGGCATCTAGGAGAGAGGCCACGGTGGGGAAGTGGCAGGGCAAGCCCAGGGCTGCTGGCGAGAGGGCCGGATAGACAAAATGGCGGTGGCGCAGACAGTACTCGTCCCACGCCGAAAGCCGCACCCCAAACAGAAAAGCCAAGCTGCGGAGGAGTCCGAGGGGCAAGGGCAGGCGGAAGTAGATCCGCTTTCTGAAATAGGCGCACACCTGTTCTACGCACTCATCCACAGATAGAGGGGGATTGCCCAACACCCAATCGCCGCCACCGGGCGGATGGGCCACCCAGTGAGCCACCATCTCTGCCACATCGGCAGCGTGGATGAAGTGGAAGCTGGCATCCACCCGCAAAAAGCGGATGAGATCCAGCCAGCGGAGCACATCCTTGAGGCCGGCGGTGATGTGGGAATAGGGGTGGTGGGGGCTGCCGCCAAACAGTAGGGTGGGGTAGAGCGTCAGCAGCCGATCCGGCCAGAAGCAGCTTTCCTGCCGTTGCAGCAGCATCGCGTACTTGCTGCGGATGTAGTCGGTGCCGGCCTGGCCGGCGATGGCCAAGGGTTGTAACGCCTGATCCAAAAGGCTGGCGGTGGAAAAGTAGATCACCTGCTGGCAGCGCCGGGGATCCAACAACTGAAAGAGCTCCAGAGTGTGGGTAACATTCACCGCCCAGGTTAGAGTGGGATCCCCCCAAGCCGCCGCCATGTGGATCAGCCCATCCATCTGTTGCAGCAGGGCAGCGTGCTCGCGGATGTGCAGCAGATCGCCGGGCACCAGGGTGATGGGGGCGGGCAGCCGTTCCGGGGGCAGCCGCAGGCGGCTGGGGTTGCGAATAAGAATGTAGAGGTGGTAGGCGGGCCGCTCCGGAAACTCGGGATCCCTTTGCTGGGCCAGGCGCTCCAACACATAGTGCCCCAGACAGCCGCTAGCGCCGGTAAGAAACAGGTTTCGCAAGAGATCTTCCCAACGGCAACTCATCGAAAAAGCTTTTGACTAGTCTACCGCCTTGGCTTGCGCCTGCCGGAGCGGCTTAACCCCCAATTCCCCTGACGGCAACTCTGGGCAACTGCACCCTGTTCCAAGCCGGGCAGCAGGCTAGAAATCTGGCCGCAAGAATGGCAGCATAGTTCGACGGGAATCCCACTCCCCTTGAGATTTGGACCTTGCTCAACCCGACTTCTGCCTGTGGCCGTAACCTCCTCTTCCCCTAGCAGGCGCGCTTTCAGTCTGTGGCCACCGCTGGCCTTGGTCTTGCAGCGGCTGGCCCAAGCGGTGCCGGTGCTACTGCTGATCACGGTGCTCAGCTTTTTGCTCTTGCAACTGGCTCCCGGCGATTTTTTGGATCCCTTGCGGGCGGATCCCAGTGTCAGCCAAGAGTTTATCGCCCAGGAAGAGGCACGGCTGGGCCTGGATAAGCCCTTGATTTGGCAGTATTTGACCTGGCTGAGCAATCTGCTGCAGGGGGATTTTGGCGTCAGCTACACATACCGCGTGCCGGTGGCGCAACTCATCCTCTCTCGCGCCGGCGCCACCTTGCTGTTGGCAGTGTGCTCCGTTTTGCTAACTTGGCTAATTGCCATTCCTCTGGGGATCCTGGGGGCGCTGCGGCAGAACACTCCTTTGGATCGGGCGTTGCAGTTGCTCAGCTACCTGGGGCAGGCCATGCCCAGCTTTGTGCTGGCCATTTTGCTGCTGATCGTGGCTCAAAACGTGGGCTGGTTGCCGGTAGGGGGAATGACCAGTGTTTATTTTGCCGAGCTCGGTTGGGGGGGGAAGCTGCTGGATCTGGGCCGCCACCTGCTCTTGCCCACGCTGGCCCTGAGCATTACCAGCTTTGCCGGGCTGCAGCGGATTACCCGCGGCAACTTCTTGGACGTGCTGCGGCAGGAATACATCCAGGCGGCGCGGGCACGGGGCATTCCTGAATGGCGGGTGATCTGGCTGCATGCATTGCGCAACGCCGTCAACCCCTTGATCACGATTTTGGGCTTTGAGTTTGCCAATCTGCTCAGCGGCTCCTTCATTGCCGAGTTTTTCTTCAACTGGCCGGGGCTGGGCAAGCTGCTCTTGGAAGCCGTCCAAAGCTTTGACATCAACGTGGTGATGGCCGGGCTTTTGCTGGGAGCGGTGATGCTGATTTTGGGCAACCTATTGGCCGATCTGCTCTTGATGTGGGTAGATCCGCGGATCCGACCTGAGTCTTTGCTATGAACTACCCCACCGCGTAGGCGGGTGGGGTTTCCTCACCCGCTTGACAGCAGAGCTTTTGTCTCTTCTTCTGCC
>NZ_JANSJJ010000100.1:0-873 GCF_047502715.1 Synechococcus sp. H55.10 | reverse complement strand
GGGGAAGAGGGTGGAGACGAAGGAGAAGATGGGGTTTCCAATTTCTAGGGATCCCCCCGAAGGGGAACCTGCGGTGACAGAAGGTTGCCCCGCCCGGCTCTGGAAGTGTTTAGAATTTCTCGGGATCCCCCCGAAGGGGAGCCACCACCTCATTCATGGGCCAGAGGGTGAGTCTCGGCCAGTTTCCAATTTTCTAGGGATCCCCCCGAAGGGGAACCGCCCAAGGAGCCAAGATGAACACCCTCGTAGAGTCCATGTTTCCAATTTCTAGGGATCCCCCCGAAGGGGAACCGCGACGGGCGAGCCCTCTGACCGCACCGCCGTCAAGCAGTTTCCAATTTCTAGGGATCCCCCCGAAGGGGAACCTCTTAAAAGGAGGACAAAATGTTTGATCTACAAAGTTAGTTTCCAATTTCTAGGGATCCCCCCGAAGGGGAACCCAGGATCATCGTCGAGCCCCAGCAAGGCGGAGACGAAGAGTTTCCAATTTCTAGGGATCCCCCCGAAGGGGAACCCACTCCTATTACGGCGACGACGATGAGCTAAAACAAGGCGAGTTTCCAATTTCTAGGGATCCCCCCGAAGGGGAACCAGTAAAGGGGAGGAAGCCTTCGAGTTTGTTAGTCCCTGTGTTTCCAATTTCTAGGGATCCCCCCGAAGGGGAACCTCCAGCACCCCCTGGGAGTTCCCCGGGTCTACCCGTATGTTTCCAATTTCTAGGGATCCCCCCGAAGGGGAACCCGTAGTAGAGGTCGAACTCGGTCTCTAGGCGGGGCCGGGCGGTTTCCAATTTCTAGGGATCCCCCAGAAGGGGAACCACCAAGGGGTTTGGCATAGCACGTGGTTGTATTTGGTTTCCAATTTCTAGGGATC
>NZ_JANSJJ010000099.1:0-5338 GCF_047502715.1 Synechococcus sp. H55.10 | reverse complement strand
ATTGTAGCGGGCTCCCCTGGCGAGAGGCTGGGGCTGCTGCGGCGGTGGTCGTGGTGGTGAGGGTTGTTTGAGAAGTGGCGCAGGTGTTTTGTGTGGGTGCCTGTGGGCTGGGAGGCCCTGAGAGTGCCTGGACAGTAGTTCCGGGAGCAAGGCTCTGAGTTTTGAACTGAAGAGTTTGATCCTGGCTCAGATTGAACGCTGGCGGCATGCCTAACACATGCAAGTCGGACGGCAGCGCAGCCGTGGTGACACGGTGGGCGGCGAGTGGCGGACGGGTGAGTAATGCATCGGAATCTGCCCTCAAGTGGGGGATAACCTGGGGAAACTCAGGCTAATACCGCATGGTGCCTTTGTACGGGAGTGCGGAGGTGAAAGCGGGGGACCGGAAGGCCTCGCGCTTGGGGATGAGCCGATGTCCGATTAGCTGGTTGGTAGGGTAATGGCCTACCAAGGCGACGATCGGTAGCCGGCCTGAGAGGGTGGTCGGCCACACTGGGACTGAGACACGGCCCAGACTCCTACGGGAGGCAGCAGTGGGGAATTTTGGACAATGGGCGAAAGCCTGATCCAGCAATGCCGCGTGTGTGAAGAAGGCCTTCGGGTTGTAAAGCACTTTTCCTGGGGAAGAAATCGTGTGGGTGAATAGCCTGTACGGATGACGGTACCTGGGGAATAAGCACCGGCTAACTCCGTGCCAGCAGCCGCGGTAATACGGAGGGTGCGAGCGTTAATCGGAATTACTGGGCGTAAAGGGTGCGTAGGCGGCCTGTTGAGTCCGATGTGAAAGCCCTGGGCTTAACCTGGGAATGGCATTGGATACTGATGGGCTGGAGTGTGGCAGAGGGTCGTGGAATTCCCGGTGTAGCGGTGAAATGCGTAGAGATCGGGAGGAACACCCGTGGCGAAGGCGGCGACCTGGGCCAACACTGACGCTGAGGCACGAAAGCGTGGGGAGCAAACAGGATTAGATACCCTGGTAGTCCACGCCCTAAACGATGCCGACTGGATGTTGGGTGCGTTTGACGCGCTCAGTATCGAAGCTAACGCGTGAAGTCGGCCGCCTGGGGAGTACGGTCGCAAGACTGAAACTCAAAGGAATTGACGGGGGCCCGCACAAGCGGTGGAGTATGTGGTTTAATTCGATGCAACGCGAAGAACCTTACCTGGCCTTGACATGCCTGGAACCCTGCAGAGATGTGGGGGTGCCCGCGAGGGAGCCGGGACACAGGTGCTGCATGGCTGTCGTCAGCTCGTGTCGTGAGATGTTGGGTTAAGTCCCGCAACGAGCGCAACCCTTGCCTCTAGTTGCCAGCGGTTTGGCCGGGAACTCTAGAGGGACTGCCGTCGACAAGACGGAGGAAGGCGGGGATGACGTCAAGTCATCATGGCCCTTACGGCCAGGGCTACACACGTACTACAATGGCCGGTACAGAGGGTTGCGAAGCCGTGAGGTGGAGCCAATCCCAGAAAGCCGGTCTCAGTCCGGATTGCAGTCTGCAACTCGACTGCATGAAGTCGGAATCGCTAGTAATCGCAGATCAGCATTGCTGCGGTGAATACGTTCCCGGGCCTTGTACACACCGCCCGTCACACCATGGGAGTCGGCTGCACCAGAAGCAGGTGGCCTAACCGCGAGGGGGGCGCCTTCCACGGTGTGGTCGATGACTGGGGTGAAGTCGTAACAAGGTAGCCGTACCGGAAGGTGCGGCTGGATCACCTCCTTTCGAGCGAGCGGGGCGTCTTGGTTCACGGGCGCCCGCACAAGGCACCTGCGCAGTTCCTGCCCGTTGGGGCTGTAGCTCAGCTGGGAGAGCACCTGCTTTGCAAGCAGGGGGTCGTCGGTTCGACTCCGATCAGCTCCACCAGGGGTGGCGCGTGAGGGTGCGGCCTGCTGCGGGGTTGGGTCTGTAGCTCAGGTGGTCAGAGCGCACCCCTGATAAGGGTGAGGTCGGTGGTTCGAGTCCACCCAGACCCACCAGGGCTGGGCGGGTGTAAGGTTGGACGTGGCTGCGTTGAGGTGGCTGCGTGTTGTTTGACAAGATGGGATGGAAGGCAAGCGTTGGGGTGAAGCCAACGTGTGTCGAAGAGGCGAATGGCGTTGGGCTTGGCGTGTCGTCTTGGGTCGAGGAGGCTTGAGGCGGCAGGGTCAAGCGAGCAAGCGCATACGGTGGATGCCTTGGCGGTCAGAGGCGATGAAGGACGTGGCAGCCTGCGAGAAGCGTCGGGGAGCTGGCAGCGAGCGTTGATCCGGCGATGTCCGAATGGGGAAACCCGGCCCGTGAGGGTCATCCCGTTCTGAATTCATAGGGGCGGGAGGCGAACCCGGAGAACTGAAATATCTCAGTACCCGGAGGAAAAGAAATCAACCGAGATTCCCGGAGTAGTGACGAGCGAAACGGGAGGAGCCCAGAAGCGCATCGTGTTTTAGTGGAACGGTCTGGGAAGGCCGGCCATAGAGGGTGAGAGCCCCGTACACGAAAGGGCGCGGTGCGTGATGATGAGTAGGGCGGGGCACGTGGAACCCTGTCCGAAGATGGGGGGACCATCCTCCAAGGCTCAATACTCCTGACCGACCGATAGTGGACCAGTACCGTGAGGGAAAGGTGAAAAGAACCCCGGTGAGGGGAGTGAAATAGACCTGAAACCGTATGCGTACAAGCAGTCGGAGCCCCGTGAGGGGTGACGGCGTACCTTTTGTATAATGGGTCAGCGAGTTGCTGTCTGTGGCGAGCTTAACCGAGTAGGGGAGGCGAAGGGAAACCGAGTCCGAACAGGGCGCAGAGTCGCGGGCAGCAGACCCGAAACCGGGCGATCTAGCCATGACCAGGGTGAAGGCCGGGTAACGCCGGCTGGAGGCCCGAACCCACTCCCGTTGAAAAGGTAGGGGATGAGTTGTGGCTAGGAGTGAAAAGCTAAACGAGCTCGGAGATAGCTGGTTCTCCTCGAAAGCTATTGAGGTAGCGCCTCGTGTGGACACTCCCGGGGGTAGAGCACTGTTATGGCTAGGGGGTCATTGCGACTTACCAAACCATGGCAAACTCCGAATACCGGGACGTGGTGCACGGGAGACACACGGCGGGTGCGAACATCCGTCGTGGAGAGGGAAACAACCCAGACCGCCAGCTAAGGTCCCCAATCACGGCTCAGTGGTAAACGATGTGGGAAGGCTTAGACAGCCAGGAGGTTGGCTTAGAAGCAGCCACCCTTTAAAGAAAGCGTAATAGCTCACTGGTCGAGTCGGCCTGCGCGGAAGATTCAACGGGGCTAAGCCGTGAACCGAAGCTGCGGATCCGCCGCGAGGCGGGTGGTAGAGGAGCGTTCCGTAAGCCGGTGAAGGCGGGTCGAGAGGCCTGCTGGAGGTATCGGAAGTGCGAATGCTGACATGAGTAACGATCATGCGGGTGAAAAGCCCGCACGCCGAATGCCCAAGGTTTCCTTGCGCAACGGTCATCGGCGCAGGGTGAGTCGGTCCCTAAGGCGAGGCCGAAAGGCGTAGTCGATGGGAAGCCGGTTGATATTCCGGCACCTTGTGTGACTGCGAAGGGGGGACGGAGAAGGGTAGGTGTACCGGGCGTTGGTCGTCCCGGGGAAAGCCGGTAGGCGGATTCTCCAGGCAAATCCGGAGGGTCATACGCCGAGCAGCGAGACCAGGGTCTTTTGACCCGAAGTCACTGATCCCAGGCTCCCAGGAAAAGCCTCTAAGCATCAGGTCACGCAAGACCGTACCGCAATCCGACACAGGTCGGCAGGGTGAGAAACCCCAGGCGCTTGAGAGAACTCGGGTGAAGGAACTAGGCAAAATGGTACCGTAACTTCGGGAGAAGGTACGCCCCTGGAGGTGGTGGCGTGCGCCACAGAGCGTCCGGGGGTCGCAGTGAAGAGGCCGCTGCGACTGTTTATCAAAAACACAGCACTCTGCGAACACGAAAGTGGACGTATAGGGTGTGACGCCTGCCCGGTGCCGGAAGGTTAAGTGATGGGGTCAGCCGAAAGGCGAAGCTCCTGATCGAAGCCCCGGTAAACGGCGGCCGTAACTATAACGGTCCTAAGGTAGCGAAATTCCTTGTCGGGTAAGTTCCGACCTGCACGAATGGCGTAACGACAGCGGCACTGTCTCCACCCGAGACTCAGTGAAATTGAAATCGCTGTGAAGATGCAGCGTTCCCGCGGCAAGACGGAAAGACCCCGTGAACCTTTACTACAGCTTCACACTGGACGTTGAGTTCGCTTGTGTAGGATAGGTGGGAGCCAGTGAAGCCCGGACGCCAGTTCGGGTGGAGGCGACCTTGAAATACCACCCTGGTGTGCTCGACGTTCTAACCCAGGCCCGTGATCCGGGTCGGGGACCGTGTGTGGTGGGTAGTTTGACTGGGGCGGTCTCCTCCCAAAAGGTAACGGAGGAGCACGAAGGTGCGCTCAGCACGGTCGGACATCGTGCGTTGCGTGCAAGGGCAGAAGCGCGCCTGACTGCGAGACCGACGGGTCGAGCAGGTGCGAAAGCAGGTCCTAGTGATCCGGTGGTTCCGTATGGAAGGGCCATCGCTCAACGGATAAAAGGTACTCCGGGGATAACAGGCTGATACCGCCCAAGAGTTCATATCGACGGCGGTGTTTGGCACCTCGATGTCGGCTCATCACATCCTGGGGCTGTAGCCGGTCCCAAGGGTATGGCTGTTCGCCATTTAAAGTGGTACGCGAGCTGGGTTCAGAACGTCGTGAGACAGTTCGGTCCCTATCTGCCGTGGGCGTTGGAGATTTGAGGGGGGCTGCTCCTAGTACGAGAGGACCGGAGTGGACGAACCTCTGGTGTTCCGGTTGTCACGCCCGTGGCATCGCCGGGTAGCTACGTTCGGAAGCGATAACCGCTGAACGCATCTAAGCGGGAAGCGCGCCCCAAGATGAGATCTCCCGGAGCATCAAGCTCCCTGAAGGGCCCAGGTAGACCACCTGGTCGATAGGCGCGATGTGCAAGCGCAGCAATGCGCTCAGCTGACGCGTACTAATCGCCCGTGCGGCTTGACCCTACCGCCTCAAGCCCCCTCACACACACGCTCCAACCCAACGCCCCATCCATCCCATCCCCCCTTTCCTGGCGGCCATGGCGGCGTGGAACCACCCGACCCCATCCCGAACTCGGAAGTGAAACACGCCAGCGCCGATGGTAGTGCGGCCCAAGCCGTGCAAGAGTAGGTCACCGCCAGGATCCCACAACCTCCCACGCCCCCCCGGGGTGAGGGGGGGGGGGGGTTTTGTCGGGCGCCACCATGGCGCCCCCACCAGCCGTGCTTCGTGCCGGGCGCGAGTCACGCTGTTGACCCTGCTGACCACGGAGATGCTG
>NZ_JANSJJ010000098.1:0-5554 GCF_047502715.1 Synechococcus sp. H55.10 | reverse complement strand
GATCCCTTGGCTGTCCTGCGGGTGATCTTGTCAGCCCTCAGTCGCCCCCGCTCTTGGCGCGGGCGCACCTACTAGTCTGTTGCCTCAGGAGCGACGCCGAAGCGCAGCGGAGCAGCAGCAGGGGCAGGCGCCTGTTGGGTGGCATTCAAATAAGGCAACCCCTGCTCCAGTAAGCATAGCTGCACCGTTCTTTCAACAGGGTAGTTTGTGATCACTAGCTCCGTAATTTTTCCTCGCTTTGCCCCCTTGCAGTTGATAGCCCGGTTTGCTTGAACCTCATCAACAGCAAAGAAGGGCATAGCGTACAAAGAGCGAATGATTGCAGTGTCAGAGTTAGAAAGTATAACATACACCTTATTCTTGCTCAAGTCAATGCAAATATCTCGTAATCGCTCTTGATCCTTTAAGGCAAAGCCGTTGGCATGATAGGAAGTAAAGTTGGATGTTCGCGAGACAGGAGCGTAAGGCGGGTCGAAATACACCCAGTCGCCTGGCTTGGCTCTCTCGACAACTGTCTCAAATGGCAGGCACAAAATTTCAACATGTTGTAGGGCAAGGGATGCGGCTAAAAGATTATCTTTGTCCAGATACTTTGGAGCTTTATATCGTCCAAAAGGAACATTAAACCTTCCCTGCCGATTGACGCGATACAAACCATTGTAGCCTGTCTTGTTTAGGTAAATCATGCGCGCAGCTCGTTCTACAAGACTCATTGACCAAGGATCTTTCTCTCGAATCTGGTAATAAAAATTTTTATCGTATGGAAATTCGGAAAGTAGTTGAATAACTTCCCAAACATGATCGCGAATAGCCAGGTAAGTATCTATCAACTCGGCGTTGATATCAGAAAGAATTGCCTGTTTAATCTTGCGTTCTCTGTACAGGCGAAAGAAAAGCGCACCACTCCCAACAAAAGGCTCGTGGTAAGTGTTGAAATAGATGGGCATCCGCTCCAATAGGGCGTCCGTCAGTTGTGTCTTGCCGCCAGCCCATTTTAGAAAGGGTCGCGGAAGAAGCAAATCGCTCATGTTACAATCCAAAATACAAACGTAGCCAATCTTCTAAATCGCTAAACCAAACCACTTTCCCTGTAGACATCAGGTATCCTTGCATGTTTTTTGAGAACCCTTCGCCATCAATCACCACGATCCCTGGAATAGGCCAGTGCTCCATATCTTGAATGGTTGCAGGGATCTTCTCTTCTGCTGTACCTGACGTCGCCTGAAACTTACACTCTACTCCTAGTCGTTTGCCGCTTTTCTCATCGCTAATGACCACATCAATATAGCGCTGTTGCCCCCACAGCCTTCGTGCTGCTTTGACTCTTGCTTGTGTCTTCAATCCAAGAGATTGTGCTAGAGCAACAACTCGCTGCTCCAATTTGTCACCACTTTTAGGTGCTGTTCCTTTTCCTGGCATTGGGAAAACTCCTCACAGACAATTGGCTTCATTTGGTTTTACTACCCATGCGCTCCCACATCGCCACCCAACCCCCGCACCAGAAACAAATTCCCGTCGGCAGTCCACCGCTGCAACCAGTTGGTCTGGGTCTTGGCTTTTTGTCCGCGCCACATCTCCAGGAACAAGCCAATCTCCGGGATCTCACCCTGGGCACGTACAGCCACTTGGGGGCTTTCACCACCACCTTGCTGCCCAGGCCAAAGTTGGAGGCGATCAAAGGTTGGGGGGAATGAGCTGAGCCAGTTCCAAAGCCTCGCGCCTGGCAGTTTTTCCCATGCGATTGGGGGTAGAGACGACATGGCCCGCAGTCCATAAGGTGCAGGGATGCCCTTTGGATAACTCAAAGCCCTCTCTGGGATCAACCCCAGGCGATTCCCCAAGACTGGCGCAGGCTTTCGGTGGTCCCGACTATCAATCCCTACGGCTAGGGTATGCTGGTGGGCAGTGAGCAAGTTTCCCACCTCTTCTTTTGAGGAGAGAATATGCCGGAACCGGAATCCTCCTCAGCCCACATTCTGGTGATCGAAGATGAGGCCAAACTGGCCCGTTTCCTGGAAACTGAGCTGACCTATGAGGGGTATCGGGTCAGTGTGGTCGGCGATGGCACGGCAGGGTTGGCGGCAGCCCGCGACCAGAACCCCGACTTGGTGCTGCTGGACTGGCTGTTGCCCGGGATCTCGGGGTTGGAAGTTTGTCGGCAACTGCGCTTGATGGGCAGCCGCGTGCCCGTGGTACTGATGACCGCCGGTGATGAGGTGGCAGATCGGGTGGCAGGGCTGGATGCCGGCGCGGATGATTACGTAGTGAAACCCTTTAGCCTTCAGGAGTTGCTGGCGCGGATACGGATCTATTTGCAGCACCCCAAGGGATCCCGTGACGGTCGGTTGGTGTTTATGGATTTGACGCTGGATCCAGTGACGCGGCAGGCGAGCCGGGGAGGGCGGCAGGTGGAGCTGACGGCCAAGGAATACGACCTGCTGCGCTACTTGATGGAACACCCCCGCCAGGTGCTCAGCCGCCAACAGATTTTGGAGCATGTGTGGGGCTATGACTTTACGGGCGATTCCAACATCATCGAGGTCTATATCCGCTACTTGCGTCTCAAGATCGAAGGCCCAGGAGAGAAGCGCCTCATCCAGACGGTGCGCGGGGTAGGCTACGTGTTGCGGGACTAGAAGCGCGACTGAGGCCGACATCCCCCAGAAGAATGGCCTGGGCAGCCTGAGGGGGATCGCTGCTGTGGCAAGATCGGGAAGAATGGATCCCTATCGAGGTGCGGGAACGGCTGCTCAAAACTGGAGCAAAGAACCCGGAGAGGATTTCGTCCTGCTGGCAGGTGAGGTTGATGGAAGCCGACTGCTGGAACTGAATTGGGGGATTTTGGGGTGCAGAGGGTGTTGTCGATGAATCCATGGAGTGCAGGTCTGCTGGGCCTTACCTTCAGCTCACCGGGAGAGTTTGTCTTCCGTTTTCCCCCCGAAACCCCTCTGGTAGGTGGGCTGGGGCTGCGCTGGTACGGCCTGCTGATGGCTATTGCCGTGTTGGTCGGCCTGCTCCTGACCAAAGCCCTGGCAGAGGCTCGCCATTTGGAGAAAGAGCCCGGCAAGGCCAGCGAACGGGTCGAGATCCTAGCCCTGTGGCTGGTGGTGTCCGGGTTTCTGGGCGCCCGCCTCTACTACGTCCTCACCCACTGGTCGGAGTTCAGGGACGATCCCCTCTCGGCCTTCGCCATCTGGCGGGGAGGCATCATCATTCACGGTGGCGTGCTGGCCGGCGCGCTTGCTCTTTACCTCTATTGCCGCGCCACCGGGATCAACGGCTGGAAGTACGCCGATGTGCTCACGCCAGGGTTAATTTTGGGCCAAGCCATCGGGCGCTGGGGCAATTTTTTTAACTCCGAGGCCTACGGGGCCCCCATTCTCCCCGACAGCAGATGGCCCTTGCGGGTGTACATCCCGCCCCAAGCCCGCGAGCCGCAATACAGCCAGTTTGAGTTTTTTCACCCCATCTTTTTCTACGAAAGCGTCCTCAACCTGGTTCTGTTTGCCCTCTTGATGGGGATGTTCTGGCGCTTTCCCAAACTCAAAGATGGCACCTGGGTTTGGACCTATGTCGTCGGCTACAGCTTAATTCGCATCCCCTATGAAATCTTGCGCGTCTCGGCGGTGGCCTATCTGCCGGGAACCTCCATCAAGGCTGCCTATGTGGCCAGCGCTGTAGGCCTAGTGCTTGGGATTGGCATGCTGATCTACATGTACCGGCTGCGCTTCGACCCCGATTTGGAGCAATTGGCCGCTTGGCTGGCCGAACGAGCAGGGCTGGAGCTGGGAACAGCCGCAGATCTTGTGCAGCGGGCTTGGGCCATCCAGCAAAAGCACCGCCGCGCCGACTTGCTGGATCGCGTTACTCTGGCCATGCCCCACTTTCCAAGCACCCTTGCCCCCCATCTCTCGCTGGGCCAACGGGAGCTGTTGATACGGCAACTGTTCTGCCGTCTGGAAGGCCGGGGGCTTCCCCAGGCAAGTTAGCGCTGTCAATCCCAGCAAGCGCGAGTTAGGCTCTCTTCATAATAGAGAGGGGATCCAGGAATCCAAAGCAAAAGCACCTAGGCCAACAGGCTGCGGGCCAGCAAGCCCAACCCCGCTCCAGCCATCACCAACAGCCACGTGGGCTGCCGGAAGCGCAGCAGGGCGATCAAGGCCGCCCCACCGATCCCCAAGGCCATCAACGAGGCTGCTGTTGTTTCTTGTAGCAGCGCCTTTTGGGCCAGAGGCACTGTGGCTGCGGCAACCGCCCCCAGCGCGGTTGGGGTGATGGCTTGCAGGGATCCCTTCACCCAAGCGTTGCGCCGTATGCGCAGCAACAGCGGTGCTGCCAGCAAAATAAAGGCAAAAGAAGGGGCAAAGATCGCCACCGTCGCCGTCAGCGCCCCCAACACCCCCGCCACCTTGTAGCCGATGAAAGCTGCCGTCAGCACCACCGGGCCGGGGGTAAACTGCCCAATGGCCACCCCATCCAAAAACTCCGCTGGCGTCAACCAGCCCAACTGATCCACCACTTCGTCGGCGATGAAGGGAATGATCACCAACCCTCCCCCGAAGATGGCACTGCCCACCTTGAAAAAAAACAGCGTCAAAGGCCAGAAGTAAGTGCCAATGCGCTCCAGCCCCCAAAAGCTGCTCACGGCTAGGGTTTCTGGCGGAACCGCGGCCCCCACCGTCTGGGCCAACATCAACACCGGCCCCGGCAGCAGAGCTGGGATCCCTGGCAAAGGGCTCCTTGGCCCGTAGAGCACCAACCCCACCAGCGCCGCCAGCCCAAACAACACCAGGATGTTCACCCCTCTTAGCAGCAGAGCAAAAGCCGCCACCGCGATCAGCCCCCGGCTCCAGTCTTGCACCGCCTTGCGGCCCAGCTTCCAGCAAAAGGCCAAGACAATGGCGATTACCACCGGGGCCACCCCAAAAAATAGCCCCTCTAGCTGTGGCACCCCCTGAAAGCGAAAATAAAGCCAAGAAAAAATCACCTCGATCACAAAAGCCGGCGCGATGAAGCAAAAGCCCGCCAGCACCGCCCCCAACCAGCCTGCCCGCACATAGCCAACATAGATCCCCATCTGGGTAGAAGCCGGCCCCGGCAACAGTTCACACAGGCCCACCCCTTCGGCAAATTGCTCCTGGCTCATCCAGCCCCGCCGGATCACCGCCTCATCGTGTTGCATGGCAATGTGAGCTTGTGGGCCGCCAAACCCCAGGGATCCCAGCCGCAAGAACACCGCAGCAATTTCCTTTAGTCGCGTCGAAAGAGGGGGCAAGGGATCGGGCAGACCACTTGCCACCCCAGGAGACTGGCCGGGAGAGGACTGAGGAGACATCGCCAAGGCTTGGCACCCGCTTATCCTGGCATCCAATGGTTGGTTGCGTCGATCCCTAACTCCCCTCTCCCTGAGGGAGAGGGGCCGGGGGTGAGGGTCGTTCCTCAGGGAGAGGGGCCGGGGGTGTTCGCGCTAGCGGCGCGGAGCGCTTGGGTCGTCACTCAGCCATATAGCATCTCTGTGTTGCAGTCGTCGGGGGGCGGGTGGTTCGAGAGACTT
>NZ_JANSJJ010000097.1:0-45136 GCF_047502715.1 Synechococcus sp. H55.10 | reverse complement strand
ACAGCATCTGCCAGTGCCAAGAAAACAAGCTCAACTCGCTCGCGGAAAAAGACAGAGGGAGAGAGGGGCTAGGGATAGCGCTCCGCGTCGCCGGCGCGTTCGCGGCAGCGTTGCGTAGCAACAACGGCGCGACAAAAAACCTTTCATTGCTATTTGAATTGAATTAAATAACTATAACTCTCAAACCCATTTCATCTTCATTCAGCCTTCATTCAGCAAAGGGTTCAATTCTGCGGCTAGGATGCGGATAGCTCGCTCCTGGCAAAGACAAACCACTCAACCTGCAGGTGCTCGACAAAGGGTTGAGCCGCACACTTCGGTGTGAAAAGGCTCCCCTTCCTGGGGAAAATCTTCCCGAAAATGGGCCCCTCGGCTTTCCTCTCGCAGCAGCGCCCCCTGTGCCACCAGGCGAGCGAGCAAAAGTAGACTGCCGGCCTCCGCCTCTTCCCGGCTGGCCCAGGGCTTCTCCTCTAGGGGCAGGGCTTCTGCAAAAGCCAGAAAAGCTCGCAGCCGCTCGCCCTCCCGCACCACGCCCAGGGCTTCTCCCACTTGCGGCTTGAGCTTGGGGAGAAGAGAAGGTGGCGCAGTGAGCACAGGTAGTGCCTGGGGCTGCCGAGGGGGGCCGTGTAAATCTTGCAAGGCGGCCAGAGCGGCCCGCTTGCCCATGACCAGCCCTTCCAAAAGGCTGTTGGAAGCTAGGCGATTGGCCCCATGCAAGCCCGTGGAAGCCACCTCCCCCGCTGCATAGAGGCCCGGCAGGCCGGTGAAGCCGCCAGCGTCGGTGCGTACCCCACCCATCACGTAGTGAGCCGCAGGAGCGACCGGGAGAAGATCTGTTGTGGGATCCAGCCCCAAGGCGCGGGCAGAGGCGACGATGGTGGGAAAGCGTTCCCCCAAATGCTCAATGCTGCGCAGGTCGAGGTAGACCGCCCCCGTCCGCTGCCGCTCCCAGAAAACAGCCTGGGCCACCACATCCCGCGGCGCCAGCTCGCCCAGCTCCGCATAGCGAGGCATAAAGCGCTCCCCCCAGGCGTTGAGCAGAACCGCTCCTACCCCTCTGGCGGCCTCGCTCACCAGTGCCCCATTGGGCAAGGCCGTAGGGTGAAATTGCACAAACTCCAGATCCCTCAAGATGGCTCCGGCGCGCCAGGCCAGCACCATTCCATCGCCGCTGGCCCCCGGTGGAGCCGTGGAGATGGGAAAGAGGCTGCCAAATCCTCCCGTAGCCAGGAGAACCGCCCCGGCCTTCACCTGTACCGGCCCTTCAGGGCCGAGAAGCAGGGCTCCCGCCACTCTGTCTCCCGCCAGCAAAAGGCTGAGAGCCGTGTAGCCCTGCAAAGGCGGCCTGCTGAGACGGCCCAACAGGCCTCTGAGCAGCCACAGCCCGCTGCGATCCCCCCCCAGGTGACGCACCCGTGCCCGCGAGTGGCCTCCTTCTCGCACCGGCTCGGGATGGAAAGGCAGTCCCCAAGACAAAAGTTTCTCCAGGTGAAAGGGCGCTTCCTGCAAGATGGAGCGGGCCACCTTTGCTTCCACCAGGCCGCGGCCTGCCTGCAGGGTGTCCTGGAGATGGGCCGCCACATCCGTCGCGTCCAGAGGAAAAGCCACCCCCCCCTGCGCCCAAGGCGTAGAGCCAGAGGGCAAGGGATCCTTGCTCACCACCAGGGTTCTTGCTCCCTCAGCTTCCGCCCACAGGGCTGCGTACACTCCCGCCACCCCGGCTCCCAGGATCAGCAGATCCGTTTCCCATCGCGATAGCGCTGCAGTTCCCGACAGACCCCCTTGCAAGGGCGGCACGTAGTCCTTGCGCCTCACCTCTAGGCCCCGGCAGGGATCGCCAGCATGGCCAGGATGGACTGGCGGGCCTTCGCAGCCACCGCCTCCGGCACCCGGATCACGGGGCGCATCTCCAGCAGGGAGCGGCGGATCTTCTCCAGGGTGATCTTCTTCATGTACTCGCAGACGGCATCCGCCTTCACAGGGATGAACGTCTTGTCGGGGGCTTCCTTCTTCAGGCGGTGGAGAATGCCCACCTCGGTGGCGACCACGAACTCCCGGCAGGGCGAACTCTTGGCATGGCGCACCATGCCCTCGGTGGAAAGGAGCTTGGCATCGGGTTTGAGAAACAGACAACTGGAGCCACAACTGCATTCGGGGTGAATGAGGAACTCTGCCCCAGGATGCTCTTCCACCATCGCCTTGAGGTGCTCTTCCCGAATGCCGACATGCACGTGGCACTCGCCGGGAAACAAATCCAACTCCCTGCCTGTCACCTGCGCCACGTGGGCCCCCAGGAACATATCTGGCACAAAAAAGATGGGGCGATCCGGGGGCAGGCTGGCCACCACTTGAACCGCGTTGGCGCTGGTTACGCAGACATCGGCCAGGGCCTTGATCGCGGCGGCAGTGTTGACATAAGCAACCACCAGGCCTTCTGGGTTGGCCTCTTTCCAGCGCAGCACATCTTCGGGGCAGATGCTATCGGCCAAGGAGCAGCCCGCCTCCAGATCCGGCAGCAGCACCGTTTTTTCCGGGTTGAGGATGGCCGCCGTCTCAGCCATAAAGTGGACGCCGGCAAAGACGATCACCTGGGCGTTGGTCTTCTGCGCCTCGCGAGCCAGTCCCAAGGAGTCTCCCACAAAGTCCGCCACCTCCTGCACTTCGGGGAGCTGATAGGAATGAGCAAGAATAACCGCCTGTCTCTCCTGTTTGAGCTGAGCAATTTCCCGGACGGTCGCAGCAGCGTTGCCTCGCAACAGGGTTTCTCCTTCCATTACTTCCTAACGGTTTTGTTCCTCTGTGAGCTGGAGCGGAGCACTTTTTGGGCAGAGCATAGCTCCCGCAGGTGGTCAACTCCGCTTTGGAGAAGCATCTGAGCCGGCAAGAGAAGCCTTTCGTAACAGCGGGACGGAGCCGAGCCCAGGTTGTCTTCTCAAGCTAGCATCAAAAGCAGTGCCCCGCGAGAGCGTGTCTCAGGGCGGCACCACCAGCAAAGAGAGATCCAAGGCCTTGGCGGAGTGGGTGAGCGCCCCGACGCTGACGTAGTTCACGCCTGCCTCGGCAACTTGCCGGGCCCGTTCCAGGTTCATGTTGCCGCTGGCCTCCAGAGGAACCTTGCCGCCCACCCGTTGGACGGCGGCCCGAGTTGCTTCCAGGGTGAAGTTATCCAGGAGGATGAGATCGGCGCCTGCCGCCAACGCCTCTTCCAGTTCTTGGAGATCCCGCACCTCGACCTCCACCTTGAGGTGGTGGGGAGCGCCTTCCTTGGCCCGTTTGACGGCTGTCAAAACCCCCCCCGCGCTGCGGTCGCAACAGAGTTGCGTAGCAATGATGTGGTTCTCTTTGATCAAGATGCCGTCGAAGAGGCCAAAGCGGTGGTTTTTGCCGCCCCCTACTCGTACTGCATACTTCTCCAGGGCGCGTAGGCCAGGGGTGGTCTTACGGGTGTCCAGAAGCTGGGTTGAGGTTCCTCGGAGAGCTTCTACATAGGAGCGGGTGAGCGTGGCAATGCCGGACAGCCTTTGGAGAAGGTTGAGCGCCAGCCTCTCCCCCGCCAGAATCCCCCGCAGGGATCCCTTGAGATGAGCTACCTCTTGGCCAGCAGCTACTGCGGCCCCCTCTTCCACCCAAGGGGTGAACTCTACCTGGGGATCTGCCAGCCGGAAGACTTTTTGGGCAATCTCCAGGCCCGCCAGGATCCCCGGCTCCTTGGCCAAAATCACCGCCTCGCCCTTCAGTCCTGGGGGCAGGGTCAGCTCTGTGGTGAGATCGCCGTGACCCAGATCTTCCCGCAGCCAAGCGCGAAGGATCTCCTCAGGCAAGTCAACTTTGTCCATTGTTTTAGCTGGTGGGGGTAGAGCTGGTTGTATGAGACGGCTTTGCCAGGATCTGATACAACTTTTGCCCTAGGGGGTGTTTTGCGGCGTTTCCTCTGCCGGGCTGGGCGCCGTATCCGGCTCTTGGGCGAGGGCAGAGTCCTCAAGGCTGGGAGCGGTTTCTTGCTCCTTAAGAGGAAGCTGGGCGGCAACAGGCTCTGGGGCAGAAGGGGAGGGCGCAGTCGGGATCGCGGCTTCTTCTTCAGGAGCAACCGCAGGTGGCTGGGCAGCTTCTTTTTCTTTTTGCTGTTCGTAGCGCCGGCGTTTGTTGCCCTCGTCCACCAGCACGTACACCAGACTGAGGAGAGAGAGCCCCGCCGTTCCGACTAAAACCCAAAGTAAATTGTTGTCTATGGTCATGGGTGAGCTCCGTCAAACGCTGCTGCCGGTGGAGGAACATTGCTCCTTAAGGCTCGATCTTACCGTTGAAGCTGCTCTGCCAATCTGAAAGATCCGGAAAGATGGAATTCATGAGTTGTGTGCCTCATGCGTTATCTCAAGTTCTACAAGCCCTACGGTGTGCTCACCCAATTTACCGACCAAGAGGGGCGGCCTACGCTCAAGTCTTTTATCCCGGTGCCCAGGGTCTATCCGGTGGGTCGATTGGATCGCGACAGCGAAGGGCTGCTCCTGCTGACCGATGATGGCATCCTCAATGCCCGCTTGATCGATCCCAAGTTCGGCCACGAGCGCACCTATTGGGTTCAGGTGGAAGGGATCCCCACCCCCCAGGCCCTACAACAGTTGCAACAGGGGCTGATCATCCAAGGGCGAAAAACGCGCCCGGCCCAGGTTAAAGTCTTGGCCGAGGAACCCAACCTGCCGCCACGGGATCCCCCCATTCGCTTTCGCCGCTCCATCCCCACCACCTGGCTGGAACTGACGCTGCGGGAGGGTCGCAATCGACAGGTGCGCCGCATGACTGCCGCTGTTGGGATCCCAACTTTGCGGCTGGTTCGCGTTGGACTGGGGCCGCTCTCTCTGACGGGGCTTGCTCCCGGCCAGTGGCAGGATCTCAGCGAGGCAGAACTGGCTCAGTTACAGCAATACTGTTTCTAATCACCAAGCAGTTGTTGTTTTTATCAAGTTGTCTTTATCAAAAAGTTGGGTCTAAAACTCCAGGCTTTTCTTGGTTTTGGATGTATGGTCATTTCCAACCGGATTAAGACACTTCGCCGCCAATCCAACTCCTCTCCCGACCCTCTCTCCCAAGGGGCGAGGGGGAGAAGACTCAGAACCCTCTCCCTCTGGGAGAGGGCAGGGTGAGGGATCAACGAGGGATCAATTTGTAGTCCATTTAGCACAAGGTCAGTTACCCAATAGCGATGTTGCCCTCACCCCCGGCCCCTCACCCCCAGCCCCTCTCCCTCTGGGAGAGGGGAGTTAGAGCGGCGCGTAGCAATGTAGAGAAACGTTTCGTTGCTATTTGAAATGACTATAATTTGAGATCATGAAAGCTTGATAAAAGCACAGTCTCTACTCTACAAACCAATAGAGGCGAAACTCAGCCGACCTACTGAACAGACGGATCCATTTGGCTGGGGAAAAGACCCGGCTAGCATCGAAGCCACCCCTCTGCTGCGCTTATGGACTTGCCGAAAACTCTGCTTGGGGAGATCCCTCTCTACCACCATGAGTCCGTTCTGACCGAAGAGGTGGTGGCCTATCTGCAACCAAGGAGTTCGTCCCGCGAACGGCAGGGCGGCACCTTTTTGGACGTAACGGTGGGAGGGGGTGGACACAGCTTGGTGCTGCTACAAAGAGGAGCAGAGCGAGTGGTGGGGCTGGATCGGGATCCGGCAGCTCTGCGGGCGGCCCAGGCGCGTTTGGCCGCAGCAGGGATCCCCGACAGTTGCCTCCGACTCTGGCACCTCAACTTTGCCGATTTCGATCTGCAGCAGCACGGCTTTCGGGATGAGCAAGGGCAGGGGATCCCCTTCGATGGCATCGTGGCCGACCTGGGGGTGAGTTCGCCACAACTGGACTCTCCTGAGCGAGGATTTAGCTTTCGCCGGGAGGGGCCGCTGGATATGCGCATGGATCCCGGTGCTGATCTGGAAACCGCTGCCGATTGGGTCAATCATCGCCCGGTGGAAGACTTGATCGACATTTTCACCCGCTATGGCGAAGAGCGATTTGCCCGCCGCATCGCCCACCGCATCGAACAGTCGCGCCCCCTTTTCACCACCACCCAACTGGCCCAGGTGGTTTGCCAGGCGGTACCCCCGGCAGCGCGGCGAGGCCGTATCCACCCGGCCACCCGGATCTTTCAGGCGTTGCGCATTGCCGTAAACCGAGAACTCGAGGCTTTGGAAACCTTGCTGGCTCAGGCTCCCACTTGGTTAAAACCCGGCGGCAGGTTGGCCGTGATCAGCTTCCACAGCCTGGAAGATCGCCTGGTGAAATGGGCCTTTCGCACAGATCCCCGCTGGCAGGTGCTCACTCCCAAACCCGTGTGCCCTTCCGAGCTGGAACAGCAACGCAATCCGCGTGCCCGTTCTGCCAAACTGCGAGTGGCTGCCCGCCGAGCGGCGCTGTGATTGCCCTCCACCTCGCCTGGAGGTTTGATTTAGCACCCTGCGTCTCATCGTGGAAAGCTGCTGCAGATCGGATAGAGTGGGTCGGAAAAGGACTCCGTCCCGCTGGCGCGAACGGCAGCGACCCATTGCTAGCGTTGTGACGTTGGCACTTGGTGTGTGTGAGGTTTGAACTCTATGATCAGCCAGCCTTTGAACACAGGCCGTGGCCGCCGCTCTTTTCCACTGCAGAGCAAAACCGCGACCTTGCCTGCCCGCCGCCACCCAAGGACGGCTGCCCACGCCAGCAAAGTCAGTCGCCCCCAGCCCTTAAAATCGGCTCATCCCCACAGTCGGGATCCCGTCTGGAAAAAACATCTGGTCAGGTGGCAACAGATCTCCACAGGCATGGCCATTGTCTCGGGGTTGGCGGTGCTGGGCCTCTACAGTTGGACTGTGCATACCCAAAGCCAATGGAGCCAGCGTTACCAGGTGTGGCAGCAGATGCAGCGCAACGAACGGCAGTTTCTGCTGGCTCAAGAATCCATCGCCAATGCTCTGCGGGAAGTTGCCGACCGCTCCGACATGGTGCCGCTGGTGCCGGAGCGGATGATCGAGGTGCCTTTCGCCTCCCCTGGCCCAGTTGAACCCCATCCAGGCCACCAGGCCGCGCTCCGCGCCGCTAGCCCGACCGAAAAAGCCCCGCCCTTTTATCCGGTTGGGTACTAGTCCAACGGATCCAATCGATAGCGGCTGAGCCAGTGATCCAAATGCACTTCCTCCTCATCCAGCAGTTGGGCGTTGATCAACCCCCGTTTAAAAGCAAGGCGGATGGCGCGGGCCCGCAGGCTGAAGGTGGTTCCCCACTCGTCGCTCTCGATTTGGTCGTTGCTCACTTCTAACTTGTCGTAGAGGTTGCGCAGGCGGTTGGTGACCCCTCGGCGGGACAAAAAGCGCCGTGCGGCAATGGCCTGGTCGGTGAGGCCGAGGGCAATGTCCACCAACACCTCATACTCCGCATCGCTGAGACCCGTAATTTTGTTTTGTGAACGGGAATCGACCCCGCGCACTTCCCGATCGATCACGCATTGCTCGTCCTGCACCACCGCTTGGATGGCGCTGACCAATTTTTCATCGGTGCAATTTTTCAAAAGGTAACCATAGACGGTTTGCGGGGGCACAATCTTGTGCAGCTCCCGCACATAGACTTCATCGGCAAAATGCGACCAAAAAATGATGCGTGTGCTGGGGCACTCTGACCACACCTGGCGGGCCACCTCGATCCCGGTCATCTCGGGCATGCGAATATCCATCAACACAAAGCTGGGGTGGTGCTGACGGTAGAGATCCAGCGCCTCTCTGCCGTTCGAGGCTGTGTACACCGGGCCAAATTCAGGCAAATGTTGCGTCAGTAGGCTGTGTACATGCTGACGGTAAAGAACGTCATCTTCAGCAAGGAGGGTACTCACAGGTCTTTGTCAGAGCTACCGGCTGTTTTCTGTCTGTTCATCTCCTAACCCACACCTACGCGGGAAGACAAGGTTCTCTTGAGCAGTACCCAAGGGATCCTGTTACCGGCTGTGGTCGGGTGCTAGCGCTGGTCTAGGCCGTTTCTGGGGCAGAGGCCAAAAACGCCTCGATTTCAGGGCGCCGAGGCAAGCTGGGTTGGGCTCCCGCGCGGGTTACGGCCAAAGCAGCGGCAGCATTGGCAAAGCGCAAGGCTTCCCTCAGGGATCCCCCGGCAGCCAGACAAGCGGCCAACGCCCCACAAAAACCATCTCCGGCAGCAGTGGTATCCACCACCTCTACGGGATGGGCCGGCCAATGGCCCCTTTCTTCCCCATCGGCCCAAACGAACCCTGCCCCTCCCAAGGTGAGGATGACGGTTGGGATCCCCTGCTTCTGCAATTCTTGAGCCACCTTTTGAGCTTGTTCCGGCGTTTCCACAGGAGACTGGGCAAGGTCGGCGGCTTCGATTTCGTTGAGCACCAGGTAGCGAACCTGGCGCAACAGGGATCCCGGCAAGGGTGCGATGGGCGCAGGATTGAGCAAAATGGGGATCCCCTGGGCAAAGGCTTGTTCTGCTGCAGCCTGCACGGTGGGCAGAGGAATTTCCAGTTGCAGCAGAAGCAGAGCCACCGGGGTAAAGGGAGGCAAATGCGCTGGCAAATAGCGACCATTGGCGCCAGGGCTGACCACGATCCGGTTTTGCCCGCTTGCATCCACGGTGATGAGAGCCACGCCGCTGGGCCCTTCCAACTGCCTCAGGTGACGGGTATCGACGCCGTTTTGCTCCAGGTTCTCTCTCAGCAGGCGGCCAAACCCATCCGATCCCACCGCCCCCCACATCTCCACTTGGGCTCCTGCTCGTGCCGCTGCCACCGCCTGATTGGCCCCCTTGCCGCCAGGGTAGGTGGCGTAGTCGGATCCCAGCACCGTTTCGCCAGGGCCGGGATGGCGGGGCACCTGCACCACCAAATCCATGTTCAAACTACCCACCACTCGGATTGGGCCTGCCATCGGGTTTGGGGGAGAATCCTGTCGGCAAAGCAGAAGTCTTTGACTCTTGGGCAGCTATTGTATCAGCCGCCGGTTTGGCCGGGGATCCCGTTAACAATACCCCACCACGTGGCAAAGGCCATCGGGAGGGATCTGAAGGTTGACGATCCCGACTATCCTGGTAGGCGTTGACCAAGGGGGCAGGCTGATGTTGCTGACAACCACAGATGTGCTGCAAGGTGTGGAGATCGAGCGCTACCTGGGCATCGTCACCGCCGAGGTGGTCTACGGCAGCAATGCCTTGCGAGATTTCTTTGCCGGCATCCGCGATATTATTGGCGGGCGCACGGGAGCCTACGAGCGCGTCTTCGAGCAAGGCCAAAAAGAAGCCATAGAAGAGCTGGAGCGGCGAGCCAAACGCCTGGGGGCAGATGGCGTCATCGGCATCGCCATCAACACCGACACCATCAACATCGATCAAACCGGCGTGCTGCTGCTCATCACCGCCACCGGCACTGCCATTAAGCTCCGCTGAAGTTCTGGGGGTATGGTCGTTTCAAATAAGATTTAAGACACTTTGCCACCAGCCCCTCTCTCTGAGGGATGACCCTCACCCCCAGCCCCTCTCCCAAGGGGCGAGGGGGAGAAGACTCAGAACCCTCTCCCTCTGGGAGAGGGCAGGGTGAGGGATCAATTTGTAGTCCATTTAGCACAAGGTCAGTTACCCAATAGCGATGTTGCCCTCACCCCCAGCCCCTCACCCCCGACCCCTCTCCCTCAGGGAGAGGGGAGTTAGAGCGTTGTGTAGCAATAACGACTTAGAGAAACGTTTTGTTTGTAGGTGTGGCCGGCAATGCAGCTCTGATGAGAGTTTCCTGTCGCTTCAATAGAAGGGTGTCCTCAGGCCAAACTTTCCATCACCGCCTCGTCGATCTCGAAATTGGCGTAGACATTTTGCACATCGTCCAGGCTATCCAGACGTTCCATCAAGGTGAGCACCAGCTTGGCGGTGTCGGGATCCCCCACCTGAACCTCATTGGATGGGATCCAGCGGATGGCGGCATCTTGCACTTGGCAGCCCTCTTTTTTCAGATACGTGGCCACCTGCTCGAGCAAGGAGTAGTCGCAGTATACTTCTGCGCTGGTTCCCTCCACCTTGAGGTCATCGCCCCCTGCTTCTGCCACCGCCAGCAACAGGGCTTCGGGATCCGCCACGTTCTCCAGGCTGATCACCCCTCGCTGTCGGAACATCCAGCTCACACAGCCGGCTTCTCCCAAGCTGCCGCCGGTTTTGTTGAAAGCTTCTCGCACCTCGGCAGCCGTGCGGTTGCGGTTGTCGGTCATCGCCTCGATCAACACCGCTACCCCGCCGGGGCCATAGCCCTCGTAGCGAACTTCTTCCAGGGGGCTGTCATCGCTCCAGTTGCCGGCTCCCTTGGCGATGGCCCGTTCGATGTTCTCGCTGGGCATCCCCGCCGCTTTGGCTTTCTCCACCGCCGCCCGCAACTGAAAATTCCCATCCGGATCTGGCAAGCCGCTGCGAGCCGCCACGATAATGGCCCGCGAAAGTTTGGTAAATAGGCTGCCCTTTTTGGCATCTACACGGGCCTTTTGCCGTTTAATGTTGGCCCATTTGCTGTGTCCTGCCATGCCGCCGACACCGATCCAGTCAAGCCATCAACCGAGGGGATCCCTCCTAATTTTGAAGCCTAGATCACGGCGACCCAGGACTCAACCCCACCCCAGCTCCAACGGCAACAGACTGAGGGCAAAAATGGTGGGATCCCTAGAGGGCATTTAAAGCGAGCAACCCCCTCAAGGCCGAATGGGCTGCCGTTCGATCACACCCCCCGGCGGCGGTGGAGCGGCTGGGGTTTCTTCAGGGGTAGGCGTTGCCACAGGAGCTGGGGGCAGAGGGGGCACAGCCTCTCCGGGTACAGGCCCAGGTGCGGGCGTGGGGGTTGGGGATGGAGTGAGAAAAGGCGTCACCTGGGGCAGCAGCTCGGCGTAGAAAATCGCGTCTTGCTCTGGCCCCAAGCGACCCACTTGCCAACGGTGACGGGGAACAAACATCGTTTGCAACAGCACTTCTCGGCCAACAAAAGCGGGAGTTCCCGAAAAGACATAGCCATCGACGATGACCCGATTGAGATCGGGCCGAGTTTGAAACACCCGATCCACCTCCCGCCGCATCTCAGCATCCAGCCGCCCCAGCAGAGTTTCCAGAGTATCTTCAGGGCCAATCGGCACCCGCACCGCAAAGCGATAGCCTTCGCAGCGATAGTCGCCACAGATCTTGACCAGCTCGTTACGCACCCGGATTTGCGCCCCAGGATCGATGTTGCGCTCCAGCACAAAGACTTCCTCTTGCGGTTGCTGCTCGACCGGTTGAGCCCAAGTTGGCGGTTGACTTGTCCATCCTGCCCAAGCCAGGGATCCGAAAAACAAGCCAAGGCTCCAACCCAGACTGCCCTGCTGAGCGCGGGGTGAAAAGGCGGGATCGCGATCCGGGTTCGGGCTATTCATAAGCGTTAACCGACATCAGGATGGCTATCGCCAACTCTACCCGACATTGGCCCAGCAGGCACTAGGCAAGGAGAAAAATCAGTTTCAAGATCAATTCAAGATCAAAATGAGAGCAGGCGAACGGCGTCCTGGTCAGCAACGGATGGGCTGTGGCGGAGAGTCTGAGGCAAGCTATGGAGAATATGTCAATTAAGTACCTGTTTTCCCCCAACAACTAACTTTTGCTGTTGATGCAAACTCTTTGGCAAGCCATTGCCCAGCACCTTTCGCAAGCGACAGGGGATCCCATCCAGCCCCTGCAGTATCGTCCTGTGGGCGGGGGCAGCATCAACGCCACCTATCGGTTTTCCTGCGCTCCCCAAAACCCTCTTACAGAAGGGTCGAGAGACTACTTCGTCAAATTGGCCCGTGGGGGAGAGAGGGCGCTGGAGATGTTTGCGGCAGAAGCGGCGGGCTTGCAAACCCTGGCGGCTGCCCACGCCATTCGGGTGCCTCGACCCATTGTTTGGGGATCCGTAGGAAGCCAAGCCTACTTGGTGCTGGAGTACTTGGAGCTAACCTCGCCCCGTCCCCACACGGCCAGTCTCTTGGGATCCCAGTTGGCCCAGTTGCATCGCACCTTGTCTCCCAACGGGAGCTATGGCTGGGATCGCGACAATACCATCGGCTCCACGCCGCAAATCAACAGTTGGCGGCCAAACTGGCCGGACTTTTATCGGGAACAGCGGCTGCTCTACCAAGTCAAGCTGGCCTGCCAACGGGGATACCGCGGCTCGTGGGTGGCCCAAGCCGAACGGGTGATGGCGAAGCTGGAAGCGTTTTTTCAGGACTATAGGCCGGAACCCGCTCTGCTACATGGAGATCTGTGGGGGGGCAACTACGGGGCCTTGGCCGATGGATCCCCCGTGATCTTCGACCCAGCCGTCTACTACGGGGATCGGGAGACAGATCTGGCGATGACAGAGCTGTTCGGCGGTTTTCCGCCGGCGTTCTATCAGGCTTATCAGCAGGCCTATCCCTTGAACGAGGGGTATCCCCACCGCAAGCCTCTCTACCAGCTCTACCACTGGCTCAACCATCTCAACTTGTTCGGAGAGGGCTACCTGGGCTCGGTGCAGCGCGCCCTGCAGCAATGCCTGCACTTTCTCGAATAGGGTCAGTTATAGTCAGGTGTATGGTGCTTGTAGGTATAGAATTTATTTCCTCGCACTTGTAATCCAATTGCACTCGATTCCGGAAAAAGTTTAACTTTAAAGCCATCCTTTTCTAGAGTTGGCACCTGCTGGAATGTACGGCGTGTTTGGGCAAAACCCACACCATCCCGCCAGTAAAGCTCTTATCAAAATAAGTTTTCCCTCTGGTGCTGTATCCCTGACTTTGGCACCAACAACAGAAGCTAGAAGCCGATAGGCAGAAATGTCCTGAGCTGCTGCCAAGTGACAGGATGAAGAAGCTGCGGTTTAATAGCTGAGCAATACATTGCTGGTTGCGCTCACCAGGCTTGCCTACAGCAAGGGGTTCCTGGAGATGAGGAAAAGCCTTAGCATCTGGCATTGGCTGGCCCGCCGATATGGGCTTAGGCTCTTGAGTGCTGCCGATATAGCCGTCAATGGCTCGCGGCCCTGGGATCTGCAAGTCCGCGACGAGCGGCTCTACCTGCGCTGCCTGCTCTATGGATCCCTGGGCTTTGGCGAGGCCTACCTGGAGGGGTGGTGGGATTGCGAGGCTATTGACGAGTTGGTTTGTCGTCTCCTCACCGGTCAGGCAGTGGAGCAAGTGGGCTGGCCGGTTCGGCTCCTGCTTGCCTTGGACAGTCGCCTCATCAACCGCCAGCGGGGTAAGGGAGCGTTTGTGGTTGGCCAGCGCCACTACGACCTTGGCCATGACCTCTACGAGGCCATGCTGGATCGCCGCCAGATCTATAGCTGTGCTTATTGGGATGGGGGGGCACAAACCCTCGACGAAGCCCAGGAAGCCAAGCTGGATCTCATTGCCCGCAAGCTAGATCTCCAGCCCGGCATGCGCGTGCTCGACATCGGCTGTGGTTGGGGAGGCACGGCACAGTACCTGGCCGAACGCTATGGGGTGCAGGTGGTGGGCATCACCGTCTCGCAAGAGCAGGCCAAGCTGGCCAGCGAACGCTGCCGCGGCCTACCGGTGGAGATTCGGCTGGAAGACTATCGCCAGACGCAGGGAAAGTTTGATCGGATCCTTTCTGTTGGCATGTTTGAGCATGTGGGCTACCGCAACTACCGAACATTTATGCAGGTAGTCCGTCGCCTTCTCAAAGAGGATGGCTTGTTTCTTCTCCACACCATCGGCGCCAACGTTGCTTACCAAGGGCGGGATCCGTGGATTGAGCGCTACATTTTTCCCAACTCGATGCTCCCCTCGCCTCGTCAGATAACAGCGGCTTTCGAGGGCCTATTTGTTCTGGAAGACTGGCACAACTTTGGGATCAACTACGTGGCCACCCTAAAAGCTTGGCACACCAATTTTGAGCGGGCATGGCCCCAACTGGCTGGTCGCTACGACGAGCGCTTTCGCCGCATGTGGCGGCTTTACCTGCTGATGAGCGCCGGCAGCTTCAAGGCCCGCGCCAGCCAGCTTTGGCAACTAGTCCTCTCGCCCAGGGGAGTAAGGGGCGGCTACCGCTCGGCGCGGTAGCGACACGGAAAGATCTCCCTTCCTGTTTCTCAGGATTCCCTTTCTCTTGAAGAGCCCTGTAGAGATGGGGCCGGCTCTTAACGTCAACTTAAATTTGGCCGTGTAGCCTGCTAATAAGCGCATACACTTATTCGCGCAAGGAGGTCGTCCCATGAAAAAGCTGGCTGAGCTTCCTCTGATCGGTCTCCCCATCGCCGCTTTGTTGACCACGTGGGCAGTGGTCACCTCGGCTCCTCCGGTGACGGGGGCGCCGGCTGGCGGGCGCGCTGCCTTGGTGGTGGCCTACAACAGCCCGGAGAAATGGGCCAACTGGGGCGAGGTGCTCAAAACTTTCTCTGCTAAAACCGGCCTGCAAGCTCCTTCGGATCCCAAAAACTCCGGCCAAACCCTGGCTGCCCTCAAGGCGGAAGCCGCGGCTCCCCAGGCGGATACGGCCTACTTTGGCATTGTGTTCGGCATTCAGGCTGCCGAAGCCGGGTTGCTGGAGCCCTACAAGCCGGCGGGATTCGAGGAGATCCCGGCAGGGCTCAAGGATCCCGAGGGCCGCTGGATGACGATCCATCAGGGGGCGGTAGCCTTCTTGGTCAACACCAAGGTGCTGGGCAACACTCCCATGCCCCAGTGCTGGGCTGACCTGACGAAGAACGAGTACAAGGGCAAGGTCGGTTTTCTGGATCCCACCCAGGCGGCCATCGGGTATTCGGTGGCCACGGCTGCCAACCTGGCCCTGGGAGGCACGCTGGAGAACTGGGATCCCGGCATCCAATACCTGGCTCAGCTCAAGGCCAATGACCTGCAGCTGCCGGCCCAGACGGCCACTGCCCTGGTTCAACAGGGCGAGATCCCCATTTTGATCGACGCCGATTTCAACGGCTACCAGCTCAAAAACAACGAAAACGCCCCCGTTGAAGTCGTCATCCCCTGCGAGGGATCCCTGGCCATCCCCTATGTCATCGGCCTGGTCAAAGGGGCGCCCAACCTGCAAGGGGGTAAGCAGTTAATCGACTTCACCCTCTCGAACGAGGGGCAGGCTTTGTTTGCCAAGAGCTACCTGCGGCCCGTGCGGCAGGTGAGTGTGGATCCCGGTATTGCCGCCAAGATGCTTCCGGACAGCGCCTATGTAAAAGTGACTGTGCCCGATTTCGCGCAAATGCGCGCCGTGCAAGAGCAATTTAACGAACGCTGGAAAGCTGAGGTCATGCGGTGATCCCAGGCACGGGACTTCGCTCTCCTTTGAGGTTGGCGGCGATGGGGCCGCGGTGGCTGGCTGCACCGCTTGTTCTCCTCTACGCGCTGGGGCTGTTGATCCCGCTGGTTGTGCTGCTGCGCCAGAGCTTGCTGGAAGAGAACGGCGGGAGCCTGACGCTGGAGAACTACGGGGCGGTGGTTACCTCGGCTGCCTATCGCCGCGCCTTGCTCAACAGCATCTGGATTGCTCTTGCCTCTACGCTGCTGGCTTTGATCCTGTGCTTTCCCGTAGCCATCTACATCGAGCGCTCCGCCGATCCCCACCGCCATGCCCTGGCTGTGGCCTTGAGCATTCCTCTTAGCCTGCCGGGGATTGTCATCGGGTTCTTCGTCATCCTGTTTTTTGGGAGGACGGGCCTGGTGCCCCAGCTTTTTTTGCTGCTGACGGGCGAGCGGCAACTGAGCTTGGCTTACACCTTTGGGGGCATGCTGCTGGGGTATCTGTACTTTCAGATCCCGCGGGTTGTGTTGGTGTTGCGGGGGGCGGTGGCTGCCCTTCCTCAGGAGGTGATCGAGGTGAGCCGTACGTTGGGAGCGACACCTTTGCAGGTGTACTTGCACGTGCTGTTGCCGGCGCTCCTGCCGGCTTTGCTCGGCGCTGCCAGCGTCAGCTTGGCCACTGCCTTTGGGGCTTTTGGCACGGCGGCCACCCTCAGCCGTGGCTTTCGCGTCTTGCCGCTGGAGATCGCTGCTTCCTTCACAGAAAGCTTTCAGCCGGGACGGGCTGCCAGCTTGAGCATTGTCCTGACCTTGCTCACCACAGCCATTCTGGTGGGCCTGGGCCAGGTTGCCGAGCAGGCCCTGCAGCCCCAGCGCCCCGCAGCGGGATCATCTAGGGGGCCGCGGCCATGAAGCCCTTGTTTCCCCGGTCGCAAGGGGATCCCGTCCTGGCCATTGGGCGGGGGTTTACCTGGGCGGCGGCGATCTTGTGCCTGGCGCCCCTGCCCTTGCTGCTGCTGGTGGCTACCACAGCCAACTGGCCGCTGGGGGTTTGGGCCGGCGGGATCACCGGCAAGTGGCTGCAGGAGGGATGGGAAACGGTGCGACCCTATGCTTTTTTCAGCCTGCGGCTGGCGGGCCTTGTGCTGGGGATCAACCTGGCCGTCGGCCTGCCGGCAGCTTGGCTAATAGCGCGGCGGCGCTTTGTGGGTCGGCAGGTTCTGATGGCCCTGATCAATCTGCCGCTGGCCATTCCCGGCATCGCCATTGCCCTGGCCTTGATCCTGGCCTACCCGGCAGCTCGCGCCAGCGGGATCCTTCTCCTGCTCGGCCAGGTGATCTACACGTTGCCGTTTCTGGTGGCCACGCTGGTGCCGGCTCTGGCCCAAGGGGCATTGCTGGAGCGAGAGGCGGTGGCCCGCACCCTGGGCGCCACTTTCCTGCAACGCTTATGGCATGTAACGCTCCCCTCGATCCGCAGCGCCCTGTTGGCCGCTTTGCTCCTGGTCTTCACCCTCTCCATGGGAGAGTTCAACGTCTCTTTCTTTCTCTTCACCCCTCTCAACAAAACGTTGCCCATCGAGCTGTATTCTGCCTATATCACCAATCGGGTGGAGGTGGCAGCGGCCATGACTGCCCTTTTTCTTCTCTTCGTCGTGCCCGCTGCCATTGCCATCGAGCGACTGGGCGGTAGCAAGGTAGGACAAGCATGACCACCCCTGCTTCTGTCGTCTTTGACCGGATTGCCTACGCCTACATCCCCGGACGCCTAGTGGTCGAAGACATTAGCCTGCAGGTGCCGGCGGGAGAAATTGTGGTGTTGGTTGGCCCCAGCGGCTGTGGCAAAAGCACTCTGCTGCGCTTGGTGGCCGGCCTGCTGATCCCCGCCGAAGGCCGCCTTCTCATCGACGGCGCCGACACAAGCTCCCTGGGGCCAGAGAAGCGCTTGGTGGGCTGGGTGCCCCAAAGCTATGCCCTGTTCGAGCATCTCAACGTTCGCGACAACGTGGCTTTTGGATTGCGCATGCGGCGGATCCCCAGGCCTGTCATCTGCCGGAGGGTCACCGAGATGCTGGAGCTCTGCCGCATTGCCGAGCTGGCCGATCGTCCAGTTACCCAGCTTTCTGGGGGTCAGCGGCAGCGGGTGGCCATTGCCCGGGCTCTGGCCGTGTCGCCGCGGGTGCTGTTGCTGGACGAGCCGCTGGCGGCTTTGGATCCGCAACTGCGGGCGGCCATCCGGGCCGACCTGCAAGCCCTGTTGCGGGCCAGTGGGGTCACCACCCTGTTTGTTACCCACGACCAAGAAGAGGCCCTGGCCATTGCCGACCGGGTGGCGGTGCTGCAGGCGGGCAAGCTGGAGCAATTCGGGACGCCCCAGGAGCTCTGGCAAGCCCCGGCCAGCGCTTTTGTGGCTCAGTTTTTCGGGGGGGCAGCGGTGTTTTCTGCCCAACGTCTTGGACCTGGCCGCGTACGCCTTGCCCCCGGAGTAGAGGCGAACATTCCCTGGCAGTGCGATGGCCAGGTGGTGCAGGTAGCAGTTCGCAGCGGGGATCTGGAGCTTTTGCCCGAAGTTGGCCAATCGATGGAGGCAGGGCAGTTCGTGCCCACAGCCGTTGAGTTCGGAGGCGATGTCTTTAAGATCGCCGGGGAATTGATAGGCGCAGGCAAAGTCACGCTTCTGCACGACCGACCGGTTATCCTGGGGCAAAGCTACCCCGTTCGGGCCAAGCCAGGCCGCGTCCTCTCTGTCATTGGCCGGCCTTGCCACCGCCACTAGGGGATCCCACCTTTGCCGGCAGCCAACTTCAACTCCCCCCGCTTTTGTCGTATGCTTTCCAGAGTTGAAGCAGGCCGCGGGATCCCTGCCGGATAGTGCATAACCTTACAGCCTCTCCTAACTTTGTTCAGCCACTTTCCAATAGCAAGCCTGCGCGCTCACCAGGGATCAACCAGCAGGAGCACAGATGGCTACAGGAAACGACGGCACCCCAGCCAAAGGGCGGCCTGGTAGGCGTTGGGCCAAATCAGCCGACCTGCTGGCTCAAGGCAAGCTCAAACTCCGACCGGCCAAGGGCGGGCAAAGGCCGCAAGAGGTGGTGTACAGCAAGCTGCGGGAGATGATCTTGAGCAGCAAGCTGCAGCCGGGCGAGTGGCTGCGCCAGGAGCAGTTGGCCTCTCTTTTCGGCGTCAGCCGTACCCCTGTCCGCGAGGCTCTGCGCATGTTGAGCCAGGAACACCTGGTTGAGTTTGTTCCCAACTATGGGGTGCGGGTGGTGCCCCTCAGTTGGGAGGAATTTGAAGAGCTCTATGCCATGCGCATCGGGCTGGAAGGGCTGGCGGCGCGTCTGGCTGCGGAGCGAGCTACGCCCTCGGACGTGGGTGAGCTGCAACAACTCCTGGCTGCCATTGCCACGCTGGCCGAGGACGAGGATTTGTGGACCTATCTGCGCCAAGAGTGGCACTTTCGTCTGCGATGTTACGCCATCACCGGTCGGGAACAGCTGATCCAGCGAATCCGGAATCTGCGCGAGCACGCCGAGCGCTACCTGCGGCTGGCCTACCACGTGGAAGGCAAGATGCAGGAGTCGCTGGAGTTTCACCGCCGGCTCCTGAAGGCCATCGCTGCCCACGACGGCGCCGCTGCCGAACAGATTAACCAAGAAGCACTGCGCTGGACCCTGACCAATGCCGGCCCCATTGTGCGCGCCAGCCAAGCTATATAGGGATCCCCCCATCGCCACACCTAGTGCTTCTCCTCGGCAGGCTCTGAGGCGGCGTGCTACGATGACTTTTGATTATCATTCTCATTCAGGCAAGTGGGTTGATGCCCGAAGCTCTGCGGCAGATTGTGGGTCGCTTTCAAAAGGCCAGAACTTCTCGTCAGAAGTACGAGCTGCTGCTGGCCTATGCCAAGCGCCTGCCCCCTTTCCCCGATTCCCAGCGAACAGAGGAGAATCTCGTGCGGGGTTGTGCTTCGCGGGTGTGGCTGGCCACCGACTTGAGGAACGGCAAGGTCTACATCCAGGGAGATGCCGATGCCCAGTTGGTCAAGGGCTTGGTGGCCATTTTGGTGGAGGGGTTGAGCGGCCTAGCGCCAGAGGAAATTTTGGGGGTTTCCCTGGAGTTTGTGCGGGAGATGGGCCTCAATTTCAGCCTTAGCCCTTCCCGCTCCAACGGCCTGGTGAGCATGTTCTCATTGCTGCAGCAGCGGGCCTTGGCTTTCCAGGAGTCAGGCGCTTCCGACGCTGCTGTCTCTGTCGTCTTGTGAGGTATTAGGACTCATGGCTAATAACTCTCTGCGTTCGGCCCGACCCGTGCGATCGCTGGTCTCGCTGGTGGCGGCCCTCTCGGTCGGGATCCTGGGTGGCTTACAGATGCGCCAAGAAGAGTCCCGGGCCCAACGGGGATCCACCCCTCCGCAGGTGGTGACCACAATCCTGCCGATAACGCAATTTACCCGCGCCGTGGCCGGGGAGCGGGCCGAGGTGAAACCCCTGATCCCTCCCCAGATGGGGCCCCACGACTTTCAGGCTCGACCCGAGGATGCGCGCCTGCTGTCCCAGGCGGATGTGCTGGTGATCAACGGGTTGGGAATGGAGACCTTTTTGGAAGGATTGATCGCCAGCGCCGGCAATCCCAAATTACAAACCATTGACAGCAGCCAAGGGATCCCGACTTTGCAGACCCAGGAGCCAGAGCATGGGCATTCCCACGGCCATGGCCATTCTCATGGTCACGGCCACAGTCATGGACACTCTTATGGGCACAGCCACGGCGAGTTGAACCCCCACATCTGGCTGGATCCCAGGCGGGCCATTCAGCAGGTGGAAAACATCCGCGATGGCCTCATTGCTGTCGATCCAGAAGGGGCAGAGACTTACCGCGCCAATGCCGCTGCCTTTATCGAGCAACTGGAAGCTTTGGATAAAGAAATCGAGCAGAAATTAGCTCCCTTCGCCGGCAGGAGCTTTGTGGTCTTCCACGACCTTGCCCCTTACTTTGCCGAGCGCTACAACCTCAAAGCGGAGTTCCTGGTGGAGATCCCGGAAGCCAGCCCCTCCCCTGAGGATGTGCGGCGGGTGATGGAGACGGTGCGGCAGTCGGGCCTAAAGACAATCCTGGTGGAGCCACAAGTGGGGAAGGACAACCCCTTTGAGGTCTTGGCCCGGGATCTGGGGGTACAAGTCCGCGTATTCGATCCCTTGGAAACGGCTGGCCCAGAGGGGATCGAGCCGGAGTACTACCTAACCATCCTGCGGCAGAACGTGGAAAACCTGGTCTCCGCCTTCGAGAAAGAGAAGGCCTGGGTTCCCCTGCAGTTGCCCTTGGTGGGTCAGGCTGCTCTCGAGCACCTGCTGGCAAGGGGGCGATGAGCTTCCATTCTGACGAGGTTGTCCTGCGGGTGGAGGGGCTGACGGTCTATCGGGGATCCCAGTTGGCGGTGCAGAATGTCTCGTTTGAGCTGGCGGCGGGATCCCACACGGCCATTGTTGGCCCCAACGGCGCCGGCAAGAGCACCTTGGTGCAGGCCATCTTGGGCATCCTGCCGCGGCAGTGTGGCTCGGTTTACATCCTAGGGGAGCCGCTGCGTCTGTCGGGGTACTTGCCCCAGAAAGTGCGGCAGCAGCTTGCCTATGTGCCGCAGCGCTTGCACTTCAACCCCGCCATTCCCCTGACGGTGGCGGAGTTTGTTGCCCTGGGCTGGGGATCCCTTAGGCCCCGCTGGCCCTGGCAGCAGCGAGCTGCTCGGCAGGAGGCCGTCCAGAAAGCCTTGCAACGGGCCGAGGCTCTGCACCTGGCCTCTAAGCCCCTGGGTCAACTGAGCGGCGGCGAGCTCAAACGGGTGTTGTTGGCCTATTGTCTAGTCTGGCCGCGGCGGCTGCTGGTGCTGGACGAGGCCCCCGCTGGTCTAGATAGCCTCAGCGAAGGGGAATTCTATCGGCTATTGGAAGAGCTGCGCCGCTCCCTGGGCTGGGCCATCCTGCAGGTCTCCCACGACCTGGAGATGGTGTCCCGCTACTGTGACCGCGTGTTGTGTCTCAACCGCTCCCTGATTTGCCAGGGATCCCCTGAAGCGGCCCTGGCGCCGGAGATGCTCAGCCGCGTCTACGGCCCCGCGTTTGCCCGCTACATCCACCACCACTGAGGAGGGGCAATGCCGGAGACCTGGGCGCAGGTGGTGGAATGGCTGCAGCTGCCCTTCATGCAGCGGGCTCTCCTAGGCGGCATCCTGACGGGGGTGACGGGGGGGCTTTTGGGCAGTTTTGCCATCTTTCGGCAGTTGGCGTTTTTTAGTGATGCCTTGGGGCATTCGGCGCTGCTGGGTATTGTCCTGGGAGTGGCCCTGGGGCTGGATCCCACGGCGGTGCTGATGGTGTTTGGGGTGGTGTTTGCCTTGGGCGTGACCTTTATCCTGGAACGCACCCAGCTCTCGGCAGATGCGGTGCTAAACATCATCTACTCCTCCTCCTTGGCCCTGGCCATCATTGGCCTCAGCCTGATCCCTGGCTACCGCGGCAACCTTAACCAGTTGCTATTTGGGGATATTCTCGGCATCAGTCTGCCGGCCTTGTGGATGAGCGGCCTGCTCCTGCTCTTGGCCCTGGGGTATATTGGGCTGACCTTGCCTGCCCAGATGCTGCTCACCCTGGATGAGTCGCTGGCGCGGGCGCGGGGGGTAGAGGGGGGCTGGCAGCGGTTGGCCTTTGTGGTGCTGCTGGCTTTGGTGGTGGCCCTGTCGATCCGCTCGGTAGGGGTGCTATTGGTGAGCGCTTTTGTGGTGATCCCTGCTTCGACGGCGCGGCTTTTGGGATCCAACTTTACAACGTATGTGTTGCTGGCCATGGGCTTGGGGGGCTTGAGTGCGGTGTTGGGGATCCTCCTCTCGGCTGCCTTCAACCTGCCCTCCGGCCCCAGCATTGTGGCCACCCAGTTGCTGTTTTTTCTCCTGGCTATGGCGCTCAAGGGGGCGCCGCAACTGCTGCGGCTCTAGCTGTCGGCCATCCCAAAAGTTCTTTCTGGCAGAAGCTGGCCGAACAGGCGGCGGTAGCTCTCCGGGAAAACCTGGCCCATGAGGGTGGGCTGCTCATAAACCCGCTTGAGGGTATTGAGATCCCGTTTGGTGATGGTGGGCACCCGCAGCAGGCGGCGATTGCCGGTAGCCGCCGCATGGTGGCCGCCGTACATCAGATCCCGCGGGTCGGGGCTATGGCCCCACAGCCCCAGCCCATGGCCGATCTCGTGCCGGGCCACCGCCGTCACTTCTGCCAACCCCTGGCCTTCGGCAATGACAATGCGCACCCGCTGTTGCAAAGCTCCATTTGAGGCGAAGAAAAACTCAGGTCGGGCCGCCCCCACTACCCCGCCGCCGAGGGGGGGAACGCGATAAATGCTCATCCCGTAGAGGGCCTCTTCCTCTTTGGCCACCACCCGCATCGGGATGTAAGCAGACCACTCCTTGACCGCCTGCTCCACAAAGGTTTTCCACTGGGGGTGATCTCCCTGAATGTAGACAGGGACGGGGTAGAAGGCCCACTGGGCGTAAGCTCCACCCGGCAGCAGCGGCTCGATTTCTTCGAAGTAATCTCCCGCCGACTTATCGTAGGTGTAGCGGGCCAGGCCAGGGGGCAGTCGTAGGCGTACCGGTTGTGGCAGTTCTCCGGCTTGGGCCTGGAGAGCCTCTATGTCAAAAAGATGCAGAACCGGCAGGGATGCTCTGCCCCCTACTGCCAGGGCGAAAAGCATTGCCCAGCCGACGATGCAAAGCTGTAGAACGCGCCGATGGATCAAAGCCGACTTCTACCTATCTCCCTACCAGGTTAGTGGCTCGGCGGGCAGGCGTCGATTTTCAACTGCGAAGTCTGCATCACGATCCCCCACGACACCCCACCCTAGGCGTGCTGGAACTTCAACCTGAGGCAGGACGGAGCTTTGCTTGCTACATCGGAAGTCCGCCTGGGGATCCCCATGTTTGGGCAGAATATCCATTAGCATGAGTTCCAGGGGCTGGCCAAACGGGACGCGAGGAAGCGCGCGAAGTGGCAAAATCGGACTGCCGGGCGCCGGGTTGTGGGGAGAGCCCCAACAAAATCGCAGGTGAGGTCGCAAACCATGGCACCGACTTGGCAGACAGATGGGCACACTTGGTTTCTTCTGCCCGCTCAACCCCGTGCCGTAATTCACTTTCTGGGCGGAGCGTTTGTGGGAGCTGCCCCGCAAGTGTTCTACAGCCGCCTGCTCGAAGAACTGGCCCGCATGGGCATGGCCATTGTGGCTACCCCCTACAGCACCGATATCGATCACGCTCAACTGGCTCTCAATGCAGCCCAATCTTTGCACAGAAGCCTGCAAAGCAAAAATTTGCTAGGTCTACCCCTGTTTGGCTTGGGCCATAGCCTGGGCTGTAAGTTGCAGATCCTCTCTTGTCTGGCCATGGGATCCCAGCGGCGAGGCAATATTTTCCTGGCCTACAGCAACGCCGGGCTGGATCGGGCTCTGCCCTTGCTGCGGCTGTTGGCTCAAGCTTGGCCTCAACAACAACTGTCCGATCTGTGGCGGATGTGGATGGGATCCTCTTCGCCGCCTGTGAACCTGTGGTTGGAGTTCGAGCCTTCTCCGGCAGAAACCAATCGCTTAATCGAGGAGCAGTATCCGGTCAGCAACAACCTGCTCGTGGAATTTCGCCACGATGATATCGACGATGTTCCTCTGCTTTACCAACAGCTTTGCCGCAAGTATCGAAGTTACACAGAATGGCAACACTTGGAAGGGGATCACCTAACTCCGCTGGGTTTTAGCTACCCTTTCCCAGTTGGGGAAGAATTCAGCCCCATCGATGCTTTTGGACAGTTGATTTACCAAAGCTGGCTGGCCCCCAACCACCAGATGATCCGCAGCATTCAAGCCTGGCTATCCACCCACCTCGCCTAGTCAAGCCAGCTCAGATCGGAAAGCAGATCCAGATCTTGAGAGTGGGAAAAGGAGGAGTGCGCCTGGAGATGAAACAACATCTGTAGGGTGTCGCTCATGAGAAAGTAACAGGTCAAGACGCCACCGGCAGCCACGGCCACCAGTGTCCCGGCCAACATGCGCGAGAACTCCTGACTCTGAAAAGCCTGCTCCATCAGGCGCAGGGCCCAGAATCCCAACAGGACAACAATAGCAAGGATGATCAACATATCGTAATCTATCGTAACAAGTCTGCTGCCCAACGGCCATTGGCAAAGTTGAATAAGAATATAAAGAACCTGGTTGCCCCTCATGCTCGATGACTCGGCGTCGGTGTGCAGAAGTGCCTGGATCTGTAGTCCTTTCCGGTTGGCCTTGTTGCGGGCCATGAGCACAAAAGGGATCCCGCCGGCGAGATCGCAGATCACCGACCGGTATCGTCTGGCTCCTCTGGGCCGGCAGTTGCTGCAAGATCTGGAGAGGAGTGAAGCGAGGATCTCCGCAAGCTGGGCAGAACAGGCTGACCTGCTGGCGACTGCTCTCCTGACGATCCCCTACACTGGAGCTAATTTTCGATGGTCGCCCTGGAGGTGAGATGTGTTACGGCCAAAGTTGAGGCGTGTGCCCGGATCCCTGGCACTTCAACGTTCTCTTCAAGCTTCTTTGCAACAGCGCAGCCGGGCGATCAACCGTCGCCGCACACTGCTCTACCGCAGAACTCGCTTGCTCCACCGACGCAACTTGCCCCTTTACCTGCGCAACTTGCTGTTGCAGTACCGCACCAGCTTTATCTACAACCTCAAAGCCAGGCCCGTGATCAGAACTCGCTAGAGAATGTCGAGCTATCTTTTCACTCTCAGCGCAATAGTCTTCACAGCGCGAAAAATAGGCAGATGGCGATGGACATCGCCCTACCGGAAAAGCCTGGATTTATAGTCAAAAATTGTTCTCTGTAAGCCTTATCTCCCCCTTCCTTCTAAGAGAGAGGCTGGGCTCCCTCCGAGAGAAAAGAGTTGGAAGTGGGAGCCAAGCTAAGGCTACCGAATTGTGAAGCGGCCAACTCCTATCTTCTCGCCGTTGACCTGAACCTCGACACGGTAGCGCCCGGTGTAGGGTTGGCTGAAGCTGAGAAAGCCTTGCACCGTGTCGGCCAAGGGATCCCAGGGAAAATCAAACTTGCGGATCAGTTGCTCGCCCCCGGCTTCTCCGCCCTCGTAGTACCAAAGCATCTCCACCTGGGCGTTGGCAGGGAGGCTGCCCACCGGCAAAATGGCCCAGACTAGGGTATCGGTGGTCTTGAACTCGGTTGTGGCCTCGCCAGGGCTGCCGTCCCCCCGACCTCGGTGCAGGCTGATCACGCTTGTCCCCGCCTCGTTTGGGGCCTTCTGGCTGTAGGCGCGGGCATCCGCTTGCGCTTCCTGACCGAGACGATCCAGCTCGGCCAGCAAATCTTCCTGCTGCTTCAGGGCATCGGTTGCTTCCTGCAGCCAGCGGGCGATCTGCCGCTCTGCGGTTGGGGCTTCTGGAGCTGGAGAAGAAGGCTTTCGGGTGACCCCCGTAAGGTTTTGGATGGGAAAGCCCCGAGCCGTCCCCACCTCGCTGCCCAGCAAGTTGAGCCAGCGACTCCGGATTTCGGGTGTCATCTCTGGCTTGGTGGCGTAGGCAATGCGCACAGGGCCGTCTGGGCCTTGGGTGATGCGGCCAATCTCATGCTCTTGGATCCCGGCAGCCTGCCCACGACAGCCGGCGCTACGGAACTCGTAGAGAACATCTTCTTCGCCCTCCCAATGAAACTCCCAAGTCATTTGGAGACAGTTGGCCAAGAGGTCATCCCGAAGGCGGTTGGCCACCAAGCGCGGCGATCCCTCGACATGAATGTCCATGACGGAGAGCATTTCACTCCAAGAGGACAAGCTCTCTCCAGGCCGTGTAAGAAGGGTTAGAGTAAGCCCTTCCAGGACTTGATGATCGGCGAAAACCCACTCCCCCAATCCTTCAATGAGGACATTTCCTGAGAGGCTGAGGTAAGGCGAGGTAAAGAGCAGGCCGGCAAAAAGGTTTAACATCATGATGATCCTCCCTACCAGGATTTGTACTGGGAAAGTTCTCAATCAGCTCGCCGGGCAAGCAATGAAAAACGACTGGACAAAGAAGCTAGAGTCTTCGTCATTACCTTTCACAAGGTTCACCTCAGGAGAATCTTGACAGATCCCTACAGCTTGATTTTGCTGACCTTACCGAAAGATCCTTATGACCCCCTAGAATATCGGCCAGCATAGCACAGTTGAGCTCAATTCTGAAACCTACTTTGCAAGAATGCTGTATTTTTCTGATCAGTATATTCATTTACATTGAACAGATATCAGTCTGTTCGTTCAGACACTTAAAACCCTCCGGATAGCCCTCGCGAATTTGTCAACAATCGATCTCTTAGTCATCGGGGCTAGAAGAGGGGATCTTCCCGGTGATCAGCCAGTTATCCCCCACAGTCTGCAGTTGCGGCTCCAGCAGTTGCCAGCTCTGGTTAACGTCAGGGATCCCTTCTCCTCCTACGGGGGTTGGGGCGTCGGCCCCGCCCAAGATCTTGGGAGCGATGAAGGCGGCCACTTTCTGGATGGCCCCATCTTTGAGGGCTGCCCAGGCCAGGGTGCCGCCGCATTCCCAGAGGGCGCTCAGACAGCCTCGCTCGAAGAGGGCCTGTGCTGTCTGGGCCGGGGTTACTTGATCCAGGTGCAGCAGCTCCACCCCTTGCTTGGCCAGGGATCCCCAGAGGGAATGGGTCTCTGAGGCTTCGGTGATCACCAAAGTTGGTGCTTCTTCCACCTGCCACAGGTGCGCCAGCGGGGGCAGATTCAGAGAGCGGCTGAGAACCACCCGCAGGGGCTGGGATCCCTGAAAATCCGGCAGGCGGCAGGTGAGGCGGGGGTTATCGTGCCAGACAGTTTTCGATCCCACAATGACTGCATCGTGCCAGGCCCGCTGGCGGTGAACCCACTCTCGCGCCAGGGGGTTGCTAATCCACTGGCTGTGGCCGGTGGCGGCGGCGCTCTTGCCGTCTAGGGTCATGGCGTATTTCAGCAGGCCAAAACACCGTTTCTGCACAATGGCGAAGGCAAAGCCCTCGTTCAATTCTTGGCACTCCTGCTCCAGCACCCCTACTGTTACCTCAACCCCGGCCTCCTGCAGGCGGCGGATCCCTTTGCCGGCCACCAGGGGATTGGGATCCTGCATTCCCACCACCACCCGCCGGATCCCAGCCGCCAGAATGGCCTCGGTGCAGGGGGGGGTACGCCCATAGTGGTTACAGGGCTCCAGGTTGACGTAGAGGGTGGCGCCCCTGGCCAGGGATCCCGCCTGTTGCAGAGCCAACACCTCTGCGTGGGGCTGGCCGGCCCCTGGATGAACGCCTTCTCCCACCACCTGCTCCCCCTGCAGGATCACGCAGGCCACCCGCGGATTGGGAGAGGGGCGCTGCGATGTGGAACGGGCCAGGGACAAACACCGCTCCATCCATTGCCGATCCGAGGTCATAAAATGGGCGTCCAGTCCAGGGGGCTGAAGCTGGCTATAGAGCTGCCAGTTGACGGTCAAAAGCTACGATAGATGCTCTAAATTCTAGCTCGGCTACCTGACGTCAAGAGGTGGGTATCGATCCAGATACGGGCAAGAAGTTGCCCCCGCCAATTCACAACCTCCTGACCGTGATACCTGCTACATCTTGGGTTTCGACAAACAGGCTCTAATATTGGGATGGTTGTTCTAGGAGCTGCCTTCATGACCTCTTCCCCCCACCTGACCGCTGCAGAGTGGGCAGCGGCTTCTGCCAACGGGCTGAAGGAGGCTGCCCTGCTTGGGGAACGCGATCCCTTGGCCCATCCCCTCCAAATCAACGAAGCCTTCAACCACAGGAACAACCTGTTAAACCGTCGCCTGCAACTGGTGGAAGAACTCTGGGAAGCCGTAATCCTGCAGGAGTGCGGGCAGTCTCTGGTGGAGCTGTTGCGGCGGCTGCGTTCCATGTGTTCCCCAGAAGGACAAGCCCTGGAGTACCCGATCCCAGAGGTGCTGCAAATTATCGAGCATCTCAGCCTCGATGCCACCATTCAAACGGCGCGCGCCTTTGCCCTGTTTTTCCAGTTGATCAACATTGTTGAACAGCACTACGAACGGGCCGAAGACTCCGACATGCGCATGGTGGACAGCCAGCAGCGCACGGTGCGGGAAAACGAAAAATTTGAACGGTTGTTCCCTTACCTGCGGGCTCAAGGAGTGCCGCCAGGCCTACTGCGCCGACTGCTGGAGCAGTTGCACATTCGCATGGTGTTCACCGCCCACCCCACCGAGATCGTCCGCCACACCATCCGGGAAAAGCAACGGGCCTTCTCTCGCCTGCTCAGCCAACTGGATTGGGCAGAACAGACTCAGCCTTTGCAGGCCCAGATGTTGAAAGAACAGATGGCGGAAGAGGTTTTGCTTTGGTGGCGCACCGACGAGTTGCATCAGTCCAAACCGACCGTTCTGAACGAAGTCGATTACACCTTGCACTATTTTGAAGAGGTTTTGTTTCAGGCTATCCCGCTGCTGCACGAATACCTCAGCCGCAGCTTGAAAAAAGCGTTTCCCGGCGTTGAGCCGCCGCCGGCAGGATTTTGCAACTTCGGCTCGTGGGTGGGCGGGGATCGGGATGGCAATCCTTCCGTCACCGCCGATGTTACCTGGCAAACGGCCCGCTACCAGCGCAACCTGATTTTGGGCAAGTACATCGAATCGGTGAAGGCGCTCACCAAAACCCTGAGCGTCTCTTTGCACTGGGGGGATGTGGACAGCCAACTGCTGGATGCCCTCGAGCAAGATCACCGCCTCATGCCGGAGGTTTACGAATCGTTTTCGCTGCAGTATCGCCAAGAGCCCTACCGTCTCAAGCTCAGTTATATGCAGCGGCGGCTGGAGTTGACGCGGGAGCGCAACCGCAACTTGGCCGACTCCGCCTGTCTGCCCGCCCCTCCCCCTGTGGACAACGCCTACGCCAATGCGGAAGAATTTCTGGCCGACTTGCAGCTTATCCAGCAAAGTTTGAAAAACAGTGGCCTTTCTTGCCGCCAGTTGGATCACCTCATCCAACAGGTGCAGGTGTTTGGCTTTCACCTGGCCCACCTGGATATCCGCCAAGACAGCAGCTACCACGAGGCCGCTCTCACCGAGATCTTTGAGTACTTGCGCATTTTGCCGCGGCCCTATAGCCAGATGACGGAAGAGGAAAAAACGGCTTTTCTTCTGCAGGAGCTGCAGACCCGTCGGCCCCTCATCCCCCTGGAGAGCCCTTTTTCCGAGAAAACGGCGGAGCTGATCGCCACCTTTCGCACCCTGCGCCGTCTGCAGCAGGAATTTGGCCTGGCCATCTGCCAAACTTATGTGATCAGCATGAGCCGCCAGTTGAGCGATCTGCTGGAAGTTTTGTTGATGGCCAAGGAGGTGGGCCTTTACGATCCCATCAGCGGGCGCGGATCCCTGGCAGTGGTGCCGCTGTTTGAGACTGTTGAAGACCTAAAGCGAGCGCCAGAGGTGCTGCGGCAGTTGTTGGAGATCCCTTTCTACCGCCAGTACTTAGCTCAGCAGGGGAACTTGCAGGAAGTGATGCTGGGCTACTCGGATAGCAACAAGGATTCTGGCTTTCTAAGCAGCAACTGGGAGATTTACAAAGCCCAACAACGCCTGCAGACGGTGGCCGAGTCCTATGGTGTGAAGCTGCAGATCTTCCATGGCCGGGGCGGCTCGGTGGGGCGCGGGGGAGGGCCGGCCTACGAGGCGATTTTGGCCCAGCCGGGGCGCAGCGTGGGAGGCCGCATCAAGATTACCGAGCAGGGAGAGGTGTTGGCTTCCAAGTATTCCCTCCAAGATCTGGCCATTTTTAACCTGGAAACCGTTACCAGCGCTGTGATCCAGGCCAGCCTGCTGCGCACCTACCCCAACGACCTGCACGAGTGGTCGCGCTTGATGGAATCCTTGGCAGAGCGCTCCCGCCAGGTGTACCGCAACCTGGTCTACGAGCAGGAGGGTTTTGTGGAGTTTTTCCATGAGGTTACCCCCATAGAAGAGATCGGCCAACTGCAGATCAGCTCCCGTCCTGCTCGCCGCAGCGGTGGCTCGAAAGATATTGGATCCCTGCGGGCTATTCCTTGGGTATTCAGTTGGACGCAGAGCCGCTTTCTCTTGCCGGCCTGGTATGGGGTCGGCACCGCCCTACAAGAATACGTGGCTAAGGGCGAGCACAACCTCAACCACCTGCAGCACCTCTACCGCGAGTGGCCCTTCTTCCGCATGGTGATCTCCAAAGTGGAGATGACTCTGGCCAAGGTGGATCTGCAAATAGCGCGTCACTACGTGCGGGAGATGAGCTCTCCAGAACGTTTGCAGCGGGCGATGGAGCTGTTTGAGTGCATTGCCCAAGAAATGTACCGCACGCGCACAATGGTGCTACAGATTACGGGTCACAGGGAACTGTTGGAGAACGATCCCTACTTGAAGCGCTCGGTGCAGTTGCGCAACCGCTCGATTGTGCCCTTGGGCTTTATTCAGGTCTCTCTCCTCAAGCGCCTGCGAGAGCACCAAGGAGCCCGCGCCGGGCGCACGCGCTACAACCGCGCTGAACTCCTGCGCGGAGCCATGCTCACCATCAACGGCATTGCCGCCGGAATGCGCAACACGGGCTGAACCCCTCAAACGCCGGCCAAGCTCAGATTGGTTCAGATCTTCAGAACAGGTCGTCATCGTACTCTTCTGGCTCCGCCTCTTCCACCTCGACCGATTCCACCTCGACAACGCGGCGGGAGGGACGACGGGGGGGCTCATTCGGGTAGCCTTCTCCTTGGTCTTGGGGCAGACGTGGGGGACGGCGGCGGGTGACCGTGCCTGTGCCGCGCTCCTCCTGCGTATCTACATCCTCTGGATACTCTCCGGTGGCGGGGCGACGGGCCTCTGGCGGCGGGGCGGGCTCATCGTAGTCGGTGTTTTGGCGAGAGCGGGATCCTGGCTCGTCGTAATACTCATCCACTTCGGGTCGGCGGCGCGGACGCACACGGGTATCGCTGGTCAGTTGGGGCCTGGGGCGACGCCCAGGCTCTTCGCTGCTGCGTTTGGGAATGGCGCGACTGTAAGAGGAGGTATCGCGAATGCGGGATCCTTCGGCCCGAGCAGAAACCGTGCGTCCTTGGGCATAGTCATCTAGGGGGTAGGTACGGCTGAAGTCTTTCTTGCGAACGGCTGGACGAACCCCGCCCACCTGCCGTACCTTTTCGCTCAAGAGAATCCGCAACCGGAAAGTTTCGATGGCAAACCAGCCGGCCATCACCGCCAGCAGCACCTGGGCAAAAAACAGCAACGGGATGAGCCGCTGACCCTCCAGAAGCAAACAGATGGAATAGATCAGGCCCATCGTGGCGAAAATCACATCCGATTCAGCGGAGGCCTCTCGCTTGATAAAGCGAACTGCGAAGATGGCTCCACTGGCAATCGCCACCAGCGCTGCCATCAAAAAATAGGGGCTTTGGGTGAGAAACATGCCAGGGATCCCTAAACAATGAAGAGGGGAGAGCGCTAAGCCTTACCCATTCCACAGCCGATCCTAACATCGATCCTCCCGCCGGCACGGACAACACCCGGGTTTGGATCCCTCTTGAATCCATGGGATCGGTGCTAAAATCGGCAACATCTTCCTGCATGTTCCATGCTGTATCTGGCACGGGTACACAAAAAGAGTCTCTTCGGCCAGGGGGAGCTGCAGCTCTTGGCTCGCCAGGCCGAAGAAGGGGTTTGGATCCCACTGCGCCAGCCAGAGTGGGTCACCTGCAAAGATGCTGGCCCTTACAACGTTGGCGTGTTGCTGCTGGTTGAGCTCTCGGAACAGCGGCGGGTAGAGCGGCTGGAAGAGGCGGCCATGAAGCTGGTGGAGATGTTGCACAGCCTGTCTCAAAACCGCAGTCTGGTGGATCTGTCGGAGATCGAAAGCTGGCGGCAATCTTTGACTCGCCAAAGCCAAGAGCTGAGCCGTCGAGAAGCCGAGGTGGCCGCCCGCCAAGAGCAACTGCAACAATGGGAAGCCCGCTTGCGCGAGAAGCTATCTTCCTGAATGCTCTACCGATCTTTTTCCCAAGCCGTCTGAGCCTGCCAGGGCGCGTTGAGACTAGCATAGCTCCCGGCTGCTCTAAGCCAACAACAGACGATCCCCTCTCCCTGAGTCAGCCCAAGCGCTCCGCGCCGCTCACGCGACCACCCCCAACCCCTCTCCCTGAGGCAGCCCTCACCCCCAACCCCTCTCCCTCAGGGAGAGGGGAGTTAGGGATGGATGTAGTTTCTTCATATTTTTTTGTTTGAAATGAGATAAATGGCCGTAACCGCGGAAAACCCCGCGGCTTCCCATCGGTTAAACAGCGCTGAGATCTGGCCTTAACTCGCGGGCACCTCGCAGATACACATGTTGCATGTCAGCTTGGGCAAGCGGAGTATTCAATTGGATCAGAACGCGAATACAACGGGGCAGGTCGCTGCTTACCCCCATCTGCTGCACATCCAACAACGGTACCGATTCCCAGCCGGGGCGACGACGGGCAAATTGGGCGGGAAAAGCCGCATTTAAATCAGGGGTAACGGAAAAAATAACGCTGACCAACTCAGCCAGATCTAGAGCGTTGCGATGTTCCAGTGCGTCCAACAACTCTGTTACTGCCGCTTCAATCGCCTCGGCAGTGTTTGCCGGTACGGTGATGGCTCCCCGAATTGCTCTGACTCGCCACCCCAATGGCCACACCCTCGCGCCTTTGAGCTCGTCTTGCTTCCAGAAAATTATACAGACTCATCTCCACGGGATCCCATCCCCTGCCAGCTCCGGTTAGGGGCCAGGCTGTAACAGCTTCTCCAGGATCTGAGCGTGGCTGAGGCCGGAGTCCACCCAGGCTTCTCCCTCTTTGAGGCGGGCGGCAGCGGTCAAGATAAACAAGTTGCTCTGCGCCCCCAAGGCCTCGCTGGTGGTTTGCACACAGGCCAGATCCTGGCCGGTTAACTGGCTAAACCAAGTGCCCAGCAGGCCTGCTTCCAAAAAGCCCATCGGGCGCTTGAAATGAGGGGGCGTAGCGGCAGCGAAGGGAGAGTTTCGGATCGACACCACCAGCACCCCCTGATCTTTGTAGGTCCAGTCGATCTCGATCAACCCCCAGCCGTGAGCTTTCCAAGCTTGTCTCAGACTTTGGAGGAAAATGCCCATCTCCAGCTCGGCCAGAGGCTTCTGGTAGTAGTCAGAGAGTTCCTGGGCAAAACGGCGGAAAAATTCCTTGCCCCACATACGACCACAGTTGCGCAACACCAGGCGAGCGGCTTGCCCCGTCTCGTATTCCAAGCCGGTGTAGATACCCCTCAGCAATGCCTCTGGAAGGGCCAAGAGCCGGTCACCGTGGCGACTCTCCAGCAAGCCTGACTCCAGGTCACTTTGCAGGTAGGCGCTGGGCGCGTAGTAGTTGCCCAAAACAGGCGTATAGGGGTCGAAGCTGGTGGAGCCATTGGGGATAGCGGTGGTGCCGGCCATATGTCAAAGATCCCTGGGCTATCAAGTAGGGCAGCGCAATTGGGAAACTCAGCAGGAGAGACCTCTACTCAGTTGATCTGAGTCCGTCCAAAGAGAGCAAAGCTGCTTGCGCCTGGGTGATCAAGGGGCGAATAAACTCTAGCTCTCCAGGGGCCAGATGATCCCTTAGCTCTTGCTGACAAATCCGATAAGCAACCTCGTAGGCGCTTTGCAGCTTGTACAGGCGCACCTCTTCCTCCATCCACTCGATCAGCCGCTCCTTCAACAGGTTCTCGTCCTGGAGCAACATGGCCAGAGCGCTGTAACGCAGCAACAGGATCAGGTGCCGCCGGCAGAGATCCACCACTTGAGAGGAAAGGTTGGGCATCTCCTTTTGAAGGGTGTTTAGGGTGCGGCTCACCATCTGGCTCTCCCCCTCCCGTACGGCCCGGTACACGTGCAGCCTTTTGGGCCAGCCGAGCACATAGGCTTTGAGCTGCTCCAGTTGCTCCGGTGTGAGGTAGCGGGCCTCTGCCTCAATTAGCATCTGCTCCAGTGGGCTCACCATCTCGCTCCTCCCAAGGGTCGGTGGGTGCTCAGCGGGTGTCGGAGTTCAAAACAGGCTGAATAAATCGGCCAAAGTAATCTGTTCCTCTTCAGGCTGAGGCGGCAGCGCTGCCGACAGGGATCCCATAGAACGGGCCGCCAAAGTCAGGGGATCCCCCGACCAGGGGATGGAGCCGAAGTACTCCCGCACCCCTACAAAAGGCATGGGCAGCGAGGGACTCTGCCGCGGTCGGCTATCCCAATTTAAATGGGCAAAAAAGCTCTGCACCGACTCTTCCAGAAAAACCTCTGCTGTCATGCTTTGGCCACTCCCTGACCGGAGCGCAACTTTTGGGCAATTTCGCCGGCGCTGGCCCCTTCGTTGAGCCAAAAGGCAGCGGCATCGATGCGATCTTTGCTGCCGAGCAAAAATTTGCAGTAGCTTTCCCCCATGGAATAGCACTGGATCTCGATGCAGTTGAGCTGCCGTTCCACCATGGCGCTAAAAAACCCGGCAAACAATCCGGCGTAGAGGTGGCAAACGGGCTTACCCACATCCCCCAGGGTGCGAGCCACAGCGGAGTCGAACAAATTAATGAAAATAAATCCCTGCCGCCGGCCCTCAGTCTCCACCTCCCAGCGCCCCCAGCCTTGCGAGGTCAAGGGCCACCACCAGGTTTCCAAAAGGAACATCAGGTGGCTCTGCTTGGGTTTGCGCCGATACTCCTCCTCGAACCAGCGGGAGAAGTGGATCGCGTCGTTGCTCCCCCACTCGCGGCCAATGGTGTACATCAACGAGGCAGAGGCATCCCCCACTTCTTCTTCTAAGCCCTGCTGTAGGCCCAGGATAAAGTCTTCGCTTACCAAGACGTTGCGCGCGCCCGTCCAGTCCACCAGGGATCCCTGGGAGGGGTCGAAACGATAAAAGTCTTCGCGGCTGTAGTGATTGTGCCGTTGGGCAGCAGGCTGCAGGGGCAACTCGAGGGGAGTGGTTGTCATAGGGGCGGAGAGAGGGTGTCCATTGTTTCACACTTCTTGCTGAATCATAGCCTTTCCGCCGAGGGCTTTGGCCAGGGCCGTCGATAGCTGCAAGAAAAGAGCCTCTGCTGCCGGGAAGCCAGCGACGGCGAGTGGGGGGACTTGGGTTTAGGAGGGAGGTCTGACTTTGACGAAGGCGATGGCGGAGCGCCACAGCAGCGCTTCCCGCCCTTCCGCATCGGCCAAACAGAGGCAGTCGGGATCCTGCCAGCGCAACTGGCCGACAAAGACATCCCCGGTGTTGAGCTTTACCTCAAGGATCTCTCGATCTTTGATCACTTTTTGCAGGCGACGCACGCTTGGGATCCCGGTGTCGAACTCGGTCACGGCAGCCCTCTTGGCCAGCGAAAGGACGGCAAGCGCACTGCTCTCAGTATAGGGGATCCCTGCTGGCCCGCACCTTGGCTGGACAATCTCCATAGCCGGGATCCAAAAACGCTCTTGCCCTCTGACCCACTTTTTCTTTCGGCGGGTACTATGTAGGGGGGATGGCGCTTGGAAAAGACGGTAAGTCTTGTCGGCCTGCCGTATTTTTTAAGCGAATCTACGGGTGTTCTCCCCGAAAAAAGTTAGCAGAATAGGGCTGGGGCGACAGAAAGTGCGCTTGTCGCCCTGGGGAAGGCAAATCCCAGCTTGGGATCCTTGTTGCCTGCTGTTTTGCTACAGAATTGTTTGTCTTTTTCAACCATCATCTGTGCAGGAGAGATCGTTATGGCAGTCGAGAAAGTGAACTCTTCTTCCAGCTTGGCCGAAGTGATCGACCGCATTTTGGACAAAGGGATCGTGGTCGATGCCTGGGTGCGGGTTTCTTTGGTGGGGATCGAGCTGTTGGCCATTGAGGCGCGCGTCGTTGTGGCTTCGGTGGAAACCTACCTGAAATACGCCGAGGCTGTGGGCCTGACGGCTACCGCTGCTGCCCCTGCCGTCTAAATCTGACCCAATCGCTCGATCCCCTTGCCTTCAACACCGCGGGGGTCGAAGGGTCGGGTCGTCGAGAAGGCGAGGCAGGGATCCGCTGTCGATCTCTGCCTTGTTTCCTTAGCTTCGGCTTGGGGATCGAGTTGGGCGGTGGTGTTGAGCTACAGGCCGTGCTGGTGGAGAGCGAGTTGGGAAAAAGCGGAGAACTGCATTCGCCCAGGCATTGAGAAGGACGTAGGGGATTGCACACCATGAGTTTGCAGGAACAGTGGGCCGCGGCCCGCAGCCGACGGGCGGCTCAAAATCAAAGTTTGTTAGGCGGATCCCGGCAGCAGCGCCTGGAGCAGCACCGCGCTCTGATGGCCGAGCTGAGACAACGTTGCCAGGAACGACAAGAGGCAATACGGCAGCAGAGAGAACAAACCCGCAGCCAACTGCGCAACCTGGAGCAGAGCCGGGCGGCGCAGCGAGCCTTGGACGAGCATTCTCGCATGGCGGCTGCGGCGCAGCGGGCTAAAACGGTGGCGGAGCTTCTCTCTCGCATGGCCCAAGAACGAGCCGCCCAATCGCAGGCCCAGCAGCAGGAGCTACAGACTTTTCAAGCCAACTTGACAGCGACCGCGGAGAGCTTGCTGAGCACCTGTGCCCAGGCGCGGCAGGCCATGGCCAACCAAACCCGACAAGTGCGGCAGGCTTTCTATACTGAGTTGCGGCAACGGGTACAAGCTTTGCGGCAACTGGCGCAGCAGGAGCTGGCTCAGATTGCTCAAGAACAGCGGGCAGAGGCCCAGGCTCTGCGGCAGGCTTTGACAGCTTTCCGCAAGGCGTTGCACGAGCAGGTGTGGGGGAATGGGATCCCAGGGGATCGGCCCATTGTCCCAGATCTTGAGGAATCTGAAGAGGGTGATAAGCCGCCTGAGAGCTCGGTCAAAGCTGCAACAACGATTTCGACTGAGGTTACCCAACTAGAGCTTGGAGTTCCAGTCTCAGACAACACAGCCCCTCCTCCTGTGACACCACCTGAACCTCCGCCAGTTCCGCCCGAGCCCGTCCCTGAGCCGGATCCCATCGTGGCCTACGTCAACGACTATGTGGCCAGCCTGCAAGCGCAGGATCCCGATGTCACGTTGCTGCAGGTGATCGGGGATCGGGAGCGGGTGCGGGATCTGCTGGCCCGCGGTGCAGTGGATCTGGGGGTGGATCCCTCGGAAATCTTGGCCACCTTGCGGCGTATGGTGTCAGCGACGGTTGTGGTCTGAGCCCAGCGCAATCCCTAGGAGCGCAAAAAGACCGTTGCGGCTATAGTCAAGGCAAGAGCGTCAAGGCAATTGAGAGTTGGGTATTGCTATGGCCACGGTTCTGCAGGCGCGTCCCCGCCAATTTGTGAACACTCCTTACATCGAGCGGATTACCCGCCGCGCTTTGCGCTATCTGCAATCGGGTTTTGCGGTGCATCTGCGGGGGCCTTCGGGCACGGGCAAGACTACCCTGGCGATGCATCTGGCCAGCCTGCTGGGCCGTCCCATCATGCTGATCTACGGCGATGATCGCTTCGATTCTTCCGACCTGATCGGCGGGCGCACCGGCTTTACCCATCGGCGGGTGGTGGATAATTTCATCCACTCGGTGGTGAAAATGGAAGAAGACGTGCGGCAGCGCTGGGTGGATGCCCGCCTCACCTTGGCCTGCCGCGAGGGCTTTACCCTCATCTACGACGAGTTCAACCGCTCCCGCCCTGAGGCCAACAACGCCCTCCTGAGCGCTTTGGAAGAGAGGCTGCTGGTGTTGCCGCCAGATAGCAACCGCTCCGAATATCTGCGGGTGCATCCCCAGTTCCGGGCCATCTTTACCTCTAACCCAGAGGAATACACCGGGGTTCACAAGGCCCAAGATGCGCTGCTGGATCGGATGATCACCATCGATATGGGGGAACCGGACATCGAGACCGAAAAAGAGATCCTCACTGCCCGCATTGGTCTATCTGCCCCCGATGCGCTCAAGATCGTGCACATTGTGCGGGCTTTTCGCCGCAAGCTGGATTTGACCCGCCACCCCAGCCTGCGCAGTTGTCTGATGATCGGGCGGATCGTCAAGGAGCACGAGCTGGCGGTGAGCAAAGACAATGCCGACTTTCGCGCTTTGTGTGCCGACGTGCTGCTGCCCCGGGCCGGCAAGCGCTATGAAGAGGGATCCCAGTTGCTGAATTATCTGCTAGACCAACTGCCTGGCTAGGTCTTCTGCCTGTGGGTGCGCTCTGGAGGTCGATGAACCCTGTGCCGATTAGCTCTCAACCCTTGAATACGGCCACTCACGGCTCCTCGCTAGCCGACGTGTTGGAGCGGGTGCTGGATAAGGGCATTGTTATTGCTGGAGACATCACCGTTTCGGTGGGCAATGTGGAGCTGCTCAATGTCCGCATCCGGCTGTTGATCTCTTCGGTGGACAAGGCCAAGGAGATCGGGATCAACTGGTGGGAATCGGATCCCTATCTCAACAGCCAAGCCCGGGAGCTGCTGGAAACCAACCGCCAGTTACTGCAGCGGGTCAGCGAGCTGGAAAAGCAACTGGCCCAAGGGCTGCCCAAGGGGGGAAATGGAAGCGATTAACACGTTGCCCCGTCAGAAGGGATCCGGGATCCCAGGCTAGACTGGCTGCTGGGGTGGTTTGACAAGGTGATGGGATGGCACTGGGGATCAACCTCGATCGCAAGGTTTTGGGCCGGCTGAGGGAGCTGGGCTGGTCGATGGGTGTGGTGGTGGCGCTTGCGATCCCCGGCCCGGCCTGGGGGCAAAATCCGCGCGCCATCAGCATTAGCGCTGATGTTCAGGAGGCCAATGCCAATACGGGGGTGTTTATAGCCACTGGCAACGTCACCCTCAGCTTCCCTGCCGAGCGCCTCACGGCCCGCGCCCAAAGAGCGGTGTACTACAGCCAGGAGCAACGCATTGAGCTGGAGGGCCAGGTCACCATCCGCCAAGGGGAAAATCAGTTGCAAGCAGAAAAGGTCATCTATTACATCGAAAAAGGCACGATCCAGGCTGCGCCGGCAGCAGGGAGCCAGGTGGAGTCCGTTTACGTGCTGCCAGAGCCGACCGCAAGCCCTTGAGATCGAGTGTTTGGCCCATCAACCCTCTGCGTTCCGGTCGCCCCTGAGGAATATGAGTTTGAGGCCAATGGGGTGATTCACCCCTGAATCAGCTTTGGATCCTGTTCCCAATGGCAAGTTATGCCCACCCTGCCCTACAGCAGGGACTTGGCTCGTCTGTACGTTTGAAGCGCCCACGAAAGGATTCGAACCTCCGACACCTGGGACCGGAACCCAGTGCTCTAGTCCACTGAGCTACGTGGGCAGCGCTATTGCATAACCTATCTTATCGCCTGATTTTCCCTTCTGCCAAGGGGAAAAAGCTGCGGCGGTGCTGCGGGGTCGGCCCTAGGTTTTGCAACGCCAGTCGGTGCTCCTGCGTGCCATAGCCCACGTTGGTGCGCCAGCCGTAGCCAGGGTACTGGTGATCCCAGCTTTGCATCAGGGCATCCCGCCAGACCTTGGCCACGATGGAAGCGGCGGCGATGGAGAGGCTGAGCTGATCCCCTTTAACCAGCGCCGTCTGCCGGGATCCCAGCTCGGCCAACGGCAACCCATCCAGCAAGATGTGCTCCACTTCCCCCACCTGCGCCAGCGCTCGTTGCATGGCCAGCAGCGTGGCCTGGCGAATGTTGAGCTGGTCGATCTCGGCGGCAGAGGCGCTGCCAATACCCACAGCCAGGGCCACCTGGCGAATCCGCTCCGCCCAGTGGGTGCGCTGCGGCGGGCGCAGTTGTTTGCAATCCCTCACTCCCTCCAGCGTTTTGGGATCCATCTGGGCCGGCAAAATGACCGCCGCTGCCACCACCGGCCCCGCCAGCGCCCCCCGCCCCACCTCGTCCACCCCCGCCACTCGGAGAATCCCCTGTTGCCAAAGGGATCCCTCCCAAACCAAACTGGGCTTCGCCGTCTTGCCCACAACGCCAGCCCTGGAGCCATCAACCCACCAGACCACCGTGCTCCTGCGCTCAACCGGCTGGTCTAACTGCTATGGGAGCGGCGTCGCCTGGAGGCTGCCGGAGATTGCTGGGCAGGGCTGATCCCCTGTTCCGCCGGTGGCTCGGCCAAGCTGCTCCCCACCGCTGATGGGAACGATTCAGCAGAGGGGATTTCGGGTGGGGGAAGGTTATCCACCGGCTCCTTCTCCTGTAAGGCATCCGCTTCGGGCACCCACTCCTCCGACTGAGCAGTGGCCTCAGTCTCTGGCCTGGTTTCCGCCTTGACAGTTCCCGGCAGAACCACCCTAACCGCCAGGTCGCGGCCCCAAGGTGGCGGCTGATCCAGAAGCAACAGCGGCGATAGCCCCAACTCCGAGTAGACCCGTTGTTGCAGCGGGGTCATCTCCACGGTGATGGTTTGCCGTGGCGGAGCTGGACGGCCTTCTGAGGACTCCGTCCCGCTGGCGCCAGCAGCTCGGGCCGGGGCAGTGTGGCTCTTGCGTAGGGTGGGTTCTGCCTCCTCGGCGCGGCCAGAACGGCGGGGTTCGCGGCGCTTTGGCTCTGCTCCACCCCCCTGCAGGGGATCCTCCCCAAGCGGCTCCGGGGTTTCCTCTTCGGCAGGCGTATCCGTGCTGCGCACAACGAGGCGCTGGCTGGTGCGGGGATCCCCCCAGTCTTCGCGGGAGCGCTTGCGTTCGGTTTCAACCCGTGGCTCCTCCAGATCGACCGAGGCAGCAAAGGGCGAAAAGGGATCCGGGCTGGGGCGTCGTTGTCCGGGGGCAGAGCGTGACCGCCGCAGCAGCGCGCGACTATCGCCTCGAGACAACCCATCGCTCCCGACTCGCAGACGGGCCCGTTGGGCGTTGCCATCGCGGGGCAGGATCGGGCCAGCCTCTTCCTCATCCCCTTCCTCCGCCTCGCTGGGCAGTGTTACAGTCAGGCCACTTTCGACGGTCAGCAGCCGTCCCGGCTCCGCCCCTGGCAGACGGGCCAGGATCCCCAGCCCCTCGCAGGTGGGGCAAGAATGGCCGAAGATCTCGTAAAGGCTTTGCCCCTGCCGTTTGCGGGTCAGCTCCACCAGACCCAATTCCGAGAGTTGGGCCACCTGGGGGCGAGCTTTGTCGCTGGAGAGGGCCTTGTTGAAGTGCTCCAAAACCAGCAACTGGTCGCGGCGGGAATCCATATCGATAAAATCCACCACGATCACACCGGCAATGTTGCGCAGTCTCAATTGGCGGGCGATCTCGGTGGCGGCCTCGCAATTGGTCCACAGCACCGTCTCGCGGGAGGTGGCCGATTGGGTGAAAGAGCCGGAGTTGACGTCGATCACCGTCAGGGCCTCGGTGGGCTCGATGACGATGTAGCCACCGGAGGGCAGATCCACCCGAGGCCGCAACGCCTGGCGAATGACCGCATTGACCCGGAAATACTCCAGGATGGGGGTGGGCTCGCGGTGGGCATCGACCACGACGCCAGGCGGCATCTGGCCCTTGTTCCAACCTTGCAGATAGCTGCGCACCCGCTTTGCGCCAGCAACAGAGTCGGTAACAATGCGGTTCACGTCCTCCGAGTAGACATCCCGCAGCACCCGCTGAATGAAATCATCGTCCCGGCTGAGCAGGCCTGGCTCCCGTGCCGCCTGATACTGCTGTTGAATATCTTCCCAGAGCTTTTTCAACTGCTCCAGGTCGTCGATTATCGCCTCTTCGGATACCCCCTCCGCTTCGGTACGTACCAGCAGGCCCATCTGCGGAGGTTTAATTAAGATAGCCAGGGATTTCAAACGGTTGCGTTCTTCCCGATCCTCGATGCGCCGGGACAGGTGAACGCCTTTGCCGTAGGGCCGCAACACCAAATACCGCCCTGGAAAGGCCAAATCTCCGGTTAGCCTTGGCCCTTTGTTGCCGGTGGGCTCTTTCATCACCTGCACCAGCACCTTTTGCTGGGGCAAGACCAACTCGGAGATGGAGGCATGGTTGCGTTTGAGGCGCAGCGGGCCTAGGTCGCTGACATGGATAAAGCCATTGCGTTCGGCGGGGCCGATGTTGACAAAAGCGGCATCAATGCTGGGCAGAACGTTCTCGATGATCCCGACGTAAACATCCCCCACTTGGTGAGCGCCGCTGGCGACGATCAGCTCCTGCACTTGGTCTTCGGCGAAGACGGCTGCCACTCGATGTTGCTCGGCAATGACGATCTGCCTGGGCATTAACCCTCCTCCCCGCCCCAAGGGCACGCGGTTGCGGACTGAACCCTCATTCGGGCGAGGCGTCGTCCTTTGGCCGGGATCCGCTCAAGTTTCTTTAACCAAGATCGACTCATCATGGAGTTGTCTATTACCCTAAGCTCTGCTCTGACGGAATAGAACCGATTAGCTTCCTCATCCAAGGGGTGAGGCGAGTTAAGTTCAGGTGAACTACCCGATGCTGGCCCTGGCGAGTCCAGCGCGGGGCTTCTGCTGCTTGCAACGAAAGCTCATCGGTGGAGATGCATGAATGGGGTGAGGTTTGCATGGAGATTCATGGATGGGCTCAATCGACAGGCTCAGTAAGCATGACGGCTCCGCCTCGGGAGATGGGACGCTGGCTCCTTGCAGAACCCCAATTGTGCGACCCCAGCCTGAGCCAACAACAAGACGGGGTTTGCACGTGGAAAGAAGCACCTTCTCAGGGTTAAGATATAGCCCGGGCTAGGTCAAACGGTCAGATCCCTCTGTTCACCTATGGTTTGACCCCGCCGTGCCTGTTACTTGCCCCGGGTACTGAGCTAAGAGTGTCTCCATTCCAAAACCCGGCCCAACCTTTGCCTGCTGCTCGCTCCGCCTTCGGTCAGGTTGATGCTCGGCAAGCCCCACAGCGGCAGGAGCCAGTAGTAGCAGCATTATAGCGCTTGTGGGATCCCTCAGCCCAGATAGGCACTTGGCCATTTTGCCGCGCAACGCTGATGCGACCGGATCTCAACAGCTGGGCTGCTCCCCTGGGAAATCCTTAATCCTGATCGGACAGGGGGTGTTCCCACAACAGGCGCAGCCGCTTGGCCGTCTGCAACGTCCAGCAGGGCAACCCCAGGGACTCGGCCATTTGCACCAGTTGGTTGGGCCGTAGGTAGGCGCCGTCGTTGCGGCAACTGCCGCGGTAGAGAAGGTGGGCGCTGCCGTCGGGGGCCAAGCCCTGAAACTCCAGGTAGTAGAGCAGGGCACGGGCATTGAAGGGAGCGGATTTGCCCGACTTGGAGCGTTTCTCAATCCAGATCTCGCGCGCATCCAGGATCTGGGTGACCCAGGCCGGCCAGTCGGCAGTGGGCGACTCGCAACTTACAGTGAGCTGATATTCGGCAGCATAGACGGCTTCGGTGGCCGAGGGATCCCGCAGGCCGATCGCTTGGATGGCTCGGATGGAGAGTTCAGGGGGCAGTTGTTCGCTCAGAAGGGCGCGCAGTTCCTCAGGGGTGACGGGCCCCTCAGGCCGCTCCAGCAACTCCAGATCGAGGATCTCTCCATAGCCTTCCTGGCCAATGGGTAGGGCGTTGGCGTTGGCCAGGCGGGGCATGGGGTGGTAGCCGCCGCTGAAGGCCAGAGGTAGCCCCGCTCGCCGACAAGCCCGTTCCCACAGCCGCATCAGATCCAGGTGGCCCAGCCAGCGCAGATCCCCGGTTTTGCCGTAGGTGATGCGGAAGCGCTGGGCGGGCGGCTGCGGCTCCAGGGGATCCGGGGTGGGGGTGGGCCGGCTTTGCAGGGGCGGGACGGGCGGGGGCGGGATAACGATGTTGTGGCCAAAGCCGGGGCCGCAGATGCCGCAGGCGGAGCACTTCTCAAAGGAACAATCTTCCACCGTGATGGCTTCCAGGGCGCGGTGGTAGTCTTTCTGCAGCCATTTTTTGTCGATGCCGGTATCGATGTGATCCCAGGGCAAGGGATCCTCCAAACCCAGCTCGCGCATGGGGAGATGGGCGCAGAGGGCGACCGGATCGGCGCTGGGATCCACGGCTTCGCCGCAGTAGGCCTTCACCCAGGCGGCATAGGCGGCGTCGATGTTTTCCCCACCAGGCGTCCCCGCCCCAGCACCACCACATGCTTCCCCGCCACCGATATTCCATAATGCCGCAAAAGCTCGACAATCCCCCAGGGCGTGGCCGCTACCCACTCCGCCCGCCCCTGCGCTAAAAGCCCCAGGTTATACGGGTGGAGCCCATCCGCATCCTTCTCCGGGGGAATAGCATCCAGCACCGCCGCCTCATCTATACCCCCCGGCAGCGGCAGCTGCACGATTAGCGCCGTATACAACGGGTCTGCGCCAAGCGCCTTCACCACAGACAGCACCTCTTCTGTCTTTGCCGTTTGGGGCAGGTGGATCTCCCGGGCTTCTATCCCTACCCGCTGAGCCGCCTCCAGCTTGCGCCTCACATATATCCGACTCGGCTCATGCTGCCCTACCCGAACTATCCCAAGACGCAACGTATGACTCTGTGCATAAGCCGATACCTCCGCTAAAAGCTTATCTGCGGCCGGCTTTCCCTGTAAAAGCTTCATAGGTAGCCAAGAATTTTCAATACCTGCTTGCTATTTTGCTCCTCATACAAAATCTCTACATGTGCCTGTCCATCCCGCTCCCGCCGGATCAAAATGTGGCGCGGCGTTGGAATCAAACAGTGGTGGATCCCCCCTACCCCACTAAGCGACTCCTGATACGCCCCGGTATGGAAAAATCCAATATACATTTCTTTCCGCGTCTTGGGTAAAAAGAGTACATTCGTATGCGCATCCCGGTAGTAATAGTCCTGTTCATCACAGGTAATCCCCCCTAAAATCACACGCTCATACTCCGCATCCCAGTTATTGAGTG
>NZ_JANSJJ010000096.1:0-5796 GCF_047502715.1 Synechococcus sp. H55.10 | reverse complement strand
GATCCAAAGAATGGGTTGGCATTCCCTTCTCTCCTTCCTCTTAAAACCTGTACCCTATTTTAAATTAACAGGCTGTATGCTGGCACTATCTCCCAAGAGGCAGCACAGGCTTGGAAGACTCTACGATAATAAGGAGAGTGAACATGAAACAGCTCAGGGAGCAATTTACAGAACTCGGCTACTGCCATATCCCCCAGTTTATTTCGCCCGCCTTGCTAAATGAGTGGGCAGATGACCTGCACTGGCTGGTCGCCACCCAGCTTGAGCGGTTTGGCCTTTCAGCCAGTGAAGAAAGTGACCCTGTGCGTCGTTTGTCGCGCTCGCTCATTACTCTGTGGCGGGCCAAGCCGGAGGCACAGTCTTGGATTTATGAGGAGGTTAATCGTCGGCCTTGGATGTTTGAACTGGCAAGCAGCCGCTTGCTCACGAGTTGGGTTAGAGAGATACTGGGCAGCGAGCACATCGCCATCCATCCACGCCTGAACATGATCATGAACATGCCCGGCCACGAATGGCATGTTGCCCACTGGCATCAGGATCGTTTCTACGGCCCACAGCATCACGTAGTGGCCTACATTCCGTTACAGAATACCGGCGCCTTTAATGGTGGGTTGGTGGTTGCACCTGGCGAACACAAGCGAGGTCTGCTGCCCCACGCCTACGACGAGGCGCTGCGTGGAAAAAACAAGTGGATTACGCTTTTGCCAGAAGTCACCGCTTCCTTCAAAGAGCAGCGTCAGCTCGAACTAATGGCAGGTGACCTGGTTCTCTTCGACGGACTATTGCCGCACTCGGCCAACCTGAACCGCAGTGAAGATGTAAGATTTGCGGTTACGCTGCGCTATACCGATTTGACCGATCCTTTCTTCATTGAACGAGGCTGGCGCTGGCAAGATTTGGCGGAAGAAGGACTGAAAGCACTTGCAACCAAGGAGAATGCCCCATGAGCAGCACTAACCATCCCTTGAGCGGCATGATCCGCGAGTCATCCCGTCAAAGCGAAGCCAATATCAGGTGCCTGGCAGAACTGGAGCGCTACTGGGCCGAGAGCCCCGGCAGCGCCAACATCAAACTGGAAAATTTTACCAAATACGTCACGCGGGAAAGCTTAACGAAATTCTTGGCACGCGCCGAGGTGTTCCAGAAGCAACTGCACGTTCACGGTTCAGTTGTTGAGATGGGGGTTGCCCGTGGCGCAAGCCTCATGACCTGGTATCACCTGAGCTCGATTTTCGAGCCAACCAATTATCTGCGCGAGATCATCGGCTTCGATACTTTCACGGGTTTTCCAGAATTGTCTGCAGCCGATCTGGCAGGTCATCAGGTTTCCGAACATACCCGTCCCGGTGGTTTTGCCGTCGAAAGCGGCATGGCCAACGATATTCTGCGTGCCGCGTCCATCCATGATTTGACCCGCTTTCTCGGACACCTACCAAAACTGAAGCTAGTCGAGGGCGATCTGCGTGTTACACTGCCCAAGTATCTTGAAGACAACCCCCATTTGGTTGTCTCTTTGCTGCATCTTGATGTCGACCTCTACGAGCCGACAAAACTGGCCCTGGAATTGCTCGTGCCGCGCATGCCCAAGGGAGCAGTGATCTTGTTTGACGAGCTCAACATGCGTCAGTTTCCAGGTGAGACGCTGGCGACGTTGGAGACGCTGGGCATCCGCAATCTCCGTCTGATCCGCTTCCCCTACGCGACGTGCATGTCATACGCCGTGCTTGAGTAAACTCCTCCACGGCTATAGCTTGCTTCCTTGAAGCGGTAGCCCTGCAAGGGCTGGTTTACAGCAGCTCCAGATGGGGCAATCAGGTTGGCGGCGTTGGACTCCCCATCCCCTTCCCAAGGCCTTTCTTGGCCGCCTGGACTGGGGTGGGGGCTAGCTTGCAGACTAGGGTCAGGGTTTGTTGCAGGGTAGTAGTACGATAGCCTCAGTGCTGCGTTTTTCTGATGACTCCCCTTTACTCCGACTCCTGCCCGGCATGTGGCGAAGTAGCGGCCCACCCTTTTTTTGACGGCGGGATGGCGCCGCTTGCCACCCTAGGCTGGCCGCGCACTGAACATGAGGCGCGGGCAATGCCCCGTTATCGGCTTGACTTTGTCCAGTGCATTGCCTGTGGCCATGTCTGGAATCGCGCCTTCTGCTATGAGGATGTTCCCTACCCCAGCCAGCCCAACCTCATGTTCAACGCCGGGATCCTGTGGAACCGGCACCTGGCACAACTGGCGGATGAGGCGTTGACCCGCCTGCCCCAGAAGCCAACAGTGGTTGAGATTGGGTGCGGCTGTGGTCACTTTCTGCGCGCGTTGGCTGCTTGTCGGCAAGGGCAGTACATCGGATTTGATCCCCACCAACCAGACGACTTCCCCCGCGACTTCCAGTTTGAGGCGCGGCTTTTTGAGCCGGTTGAGGATCTGCTGCGCATTCAACCGGATCTGGTGGTGATGCGCCACGTGCTGGAGCACTTTAGCCAACCAGCAGCTTTCCTGCAGCAGTTGGCGTGGGCTGCGAGTCAATGTGAGAAGACTGTACGCCTGCTTGTTGAAGTACCTTGTATTGACCGGGTCTTCTCTACAGGCCGATTGGTGGATTTTTACTACGAACACCCCCAGCAGTTCAGTACCGAGTCGCTACGTGCCCTGTTACAGCGCGTGGGTGCCATTGTGAGCCTGTGGCATGCCTACGATGGGGAAGTGGTGCTGGCCATCGTGGAGCTCCGGCTACCCCCCGACTGGCGGCTACGAGCAGAAGCAGCAGCCCAATTCCTGCAGCGCAGCCAAGCGGCCCGGCGCAGGATTGCGGCCCAGCTTCACGAGCTTGCCTGCAGTGGCCTGCGGGTTGCCATATGGGGAGGTACGGGGAAAGGGGCAGCCTTCATGCACCACTTTGGGGTTAGGGCCGAGCAGTTTCCCTTGGTCGTCGATTCGGATCCCAACAAGGTCGGCACTCATGTGCCCGGGGTGGGCCAGAGAATTGTGAGCCGAGAGGAACTGGTCAAGCAGCCGCCAGACGTGGTCATTATTCCGACGCAATGGCGCGCTGCCGACATTGTGACAGAGATGGCCAGCCTTGGGATAGAGCCAAAGCAGGTTCTCATCGAGCACCAAGGGCAGTTGGTCGACTACTGGCACGCGACCCATCCCTATGCCCTGCCGGAAGGGAAAAAGAGCACTTGAGGAGTTTCCCTGCAATGTCAGAGTTGGACGAGCTGCTGCAGCAAGCCCTCAACCATCACCAGCAGGGGCGCCTGGAGGAGGCGGAGCAGCTCTACCGAGCTGTCCTACGGTCTGTCCCCCGCCACCCAGAGGCGCACCACAAGCTGGGGCAGCTTACCCGCCAGCGGGGGCAGCCCCGGGCGGCCCTGCACCATTTGGTAACCGCCGTCAGCGCCAATCCAACGGTTGGTCAGTATTGGCTGTCCCTGGTGGAGGCGCTACTGGAGTGTGGCGAATATGCGGAGGCCGAGCGGGTGCTTGCCGATGGGCACACCCTCGGACTACTGGAAGAGGCAGTGGTTGTCGAGTGGAGCGCGCGGCTGGCCGCTACCAAGCTGGCAGGATCCAGCCCGGTGCCAGCGACTCGAACCCTTAGCGAGGAGGAAGCCAGCAAGCTGCAGGCAGCAAGTGAGGCCTACAACTGTGGCAACCTGGCCCTTGCTTTGCAAAAAGCCCAGGAGGTGCTGGCCAGAAACCCCAGCTCTGCCCTGGCCTGGGCCCTTGTTGCCAATGTGCACTGGAAGCAGGGGGAGTATGCTGCAGCAGAAGAGGCGGCTCGCCGCGCTCTGGACCTTGAGCCTGAAGAGCGCAACGCCCTGCTTACCCTAGCGCTATCTCTGGAAGGGCAAGGGCGCTACGTGGAAAGCGAGGCGACCTTTCGCCAGGCGCTCCTAGCCTATCCAGAGGATGCTGAGATATACAGCAATTTTTCAGCTCTATTGCAGCAGATAGGCAAATGGCCGGAAGCGCAAGCGGCTGCCCTGCGGGCCATCGAGCTCCGGCCGACCTATGCTGACGCCTGGGTCAACTACGGGAGCGCGCTGCTGGGGGGCGGTGAAAGAACGCGGGCCAAGAACGCCTACCAAGCAGCGCTGCAGTTCAATCCCCAACGGGTGGAAGCGCTCCTCTCGCTTGGGAGAATGGCGGCAAAAGAGTACAACTTTTCCCAGGCCCTGGATTACTACGACAAAGCCTTGGCGCTTCGCCCCGACTTCCCTGAGGGCTTGCTGGGCAAGGCAGAAGTCTACCTCAATTTAGAGCTCTTTCAGGAAGCAGAGAGCTTTGCCCGTCTTGCCCTTCAAAAAGATCCCCACCACTTTGCTGCCTATCTGGATCTAGCGCTTGCCTTGGCAGTTCAAGAAAGGGATGCAGAAGCCGAGGAAGTGTTGCAGGCAGCGCGCCAATGCAGGCCGCAGCCCCCTAATGCTGCCGAGCTGATCCTTGCGGCGCAGATTCAGGGCCGGCTTTGGCTACCCTCCATCCTAGAGTCGCAGGCCGCTATCGCCCACTGGCGGGCACGCTACCAGGAGGGTCTGCGGAGTTTGCTGGCCTTGCCGGGAACCCTGGAAGACCCGACCCAACTCATCGGACGCTCCCTTGCCTTCGAGCTTGCCTACCACAACGCCGACGACCGGCCACTCATGGAGATGCTCTGCCAGCTCTTTCGAGCCAAGGCGCCGCAGCTCAATTTTGAAGCCCCCCATGTTGCCCGTTGGCACTTCCCTGCTGGTCGGCGCATCCGCGTTGGCTTTTGCTCAGAGCTTCTTGTCAACCACACCATCGGCAAGCTCTACCAGGGCCTTTTGCGTCAGCTTGACCGCTCGCGTTTTGAAGTCATCCTCATCTACCCACCGCAAGCCCGTCGCGACTCGGTGCGGGCTATGTTAGAGGCTGCTTGCGACCGAGTGGTGGTTCTCAGCGGCCCACTGCCCCAGTGGCAGGCGCAGGTTGCAGCTCTGGAGCTGGACGCTCTTTTCTATCCCGACATCGGCATGAAGATGTCCACCTACTTCCTGGCCTATGCGCGGCTTGCGCCGGTGCAGATGGTTAGCTACGGCCACCCGGATACCACTGGCCTCGATACAATCGATTACTTCCTGGGGGCCGATGCGCCAATGGAGCCAGAAGGGGCGGAAGCGTACTACAGCGAGCGCTTGGTGCGCTTTGCCCGCCTGCCCTTCTGCTACCAACTTTTCGGCTTGCCACGGCAAATTCCCCCCCGGGCAGAACTGGGCCTGCCTGAGCGCGGCAGGCTCTACGGCTGCCCGCAATCGCTTTTTAAGCTTCACCCTGACTTCGACGCGGTGCTGGCCGCCATTGCCGAGGGCGATCCCGAGGGCCACATTGTCCTCGTCGACGGCTTGGCCAAGACTTGGAACGACCAGCTCAGGGCTCGCTGGGCAAAGAGCGCCCCCATCCTCAACGAACGGGTCTGCTTTGTGCCGCGCCAGCCCCTTGCTCGCTTCATGGCGCTGGTGGCCCATTGTGACGTTCTGCTGGATCCTGTCCATTTCGGCTCAGGCAACAGTCTCTACGAGGCCATGGCCTACGGCAAACCCATTGTCACCTGGCCTGGGCGCTTTGCCCGTGGGCGTTTGGTGGCGGCAGCCTATGAGCAGATGGGGATTGCCGAGATAGCGCCCATTGCCCCATCCCTCGACGCCTATGCGGCTACAGCCCTTGCTTTTGGCCGCGACAAGGAGCGCTGTCTGGCTTTTGCCACCAAGGCCGTAGAATCAGCCGAAGCGCACCTGTACTACGACCTGCAGGCCGTGCGGCAGTTCGAGACCTTTCTCC
>NZ_JANSJJ010000095.1:0-903 GCF_047502715.1 Synechococcus sp. H55.10 | reverse complement strand
GGAGCGAGGTTGCCTTCTGTGCCCAAAGCGGCAGGGATCCTAGAGTCAATCCCAGACTCACCAGCAACGCGAATTTCCTCATGCCCAAAACTCCCTAGACCTAGACTGAGACCGACCAAAACCCCCATGGCTCAGGTCATGCCTGAAGCCAGAGTAGCAAGAGGTCTGTCTGCCGTCTAAGGGTTTAACGCAGTATGGGAAACCTATCCTGGACATATTGCTGGACATATTGTAGAAACAGAAGATTGGTTGTACAGTCGTAGTACTCTCTCCAAAGGCTGCTCGCCACGCGAGTATTCCCTTTGGTGGAGCTGCTCTAGGTTTGCGCAGTTGCCATTAACCAACCCTAATCCACACTAAGGGGGGTTGTCCGCATATGAGTTTAAGTATATGTCCCGTTGAGCATCCCTTTGGGCGATGCTAGCTTGGAAGCAAGATCCGAAGGGAGTCTCCTGCGCTGGCAGTTGACTTTCTTCGCAGGCCTCAGAGCTCATCGATAGCCTATTGCCTCTCCTGTCCTAACCTGCTCTTGGCTCGCTCCCTTGCTGAGCGAGGATGTTTATTTTTCAACTGAGTAGGCGGTTTCTCGTCAGAGTTCTTGGAGGGGCGACAGAGGTGAGTTGCCTCTCTTTTCTGTTCGTGGAGGAGGACGTCTGTTGTCTTTTGTTATCTCTGTAAAGGATGATAACAAAGGCCGGTAGAAGTTATTGATTTTCTTAAGTAGTACTGATATATTCTTTGCGGTTGTCTTGTAATCCTTCTACAGGAGGCTGACATTGGTCAGGAGAAGAAAGCGTAAGAGCCGCCGTCGTTTGGAGGGGCGCAAAATTTTAGATCATATTCCTCAATTTAAATTAGATAGCGGCGAAGAAAAGTCTGTAACCGCCGCTCGGAGGTATATAC
>NZ_JANSJJ010000094.1:0-906 GCF_047502715.1 Synechococcus sp. H55.10 | reverse complement strand
TCTCCCAAGGGGACGGTGGCTGCCCGACCAGCAGATCCCAGGCCGCCTCCACGCTCTCCGACCCCTCCGCTTGCAGGGTTGCTTCGACGGGGGTCGCCTCTTCTGATCCAGGTTCCTGGCTCCCCTCGGCTGCAGAGGATTCTTCTGCCGGGATCCCAGCAGCCGCCCAGTCCGCTGAGGCAGCCGTGCTCGCGGGTTCACGGAAGAGTGGCTCTGGCTCTCCAACAGGGCCCAGGTCGAAGGAGGTGGGGATCCCTGGCTCCTCAAGGGCCGGTGGCACAGGGCGGAAGGCCAACAACTCAGAGGAGGGCTGGATGGTATGCGCTGCTCCGCTGGCCAGAGCCTGGTGAGCCTGTTTCAAATCTCGCAGAACCGGCAGAGCCAGTTGCCGCAAATCCTGGGCGGGATCCGCCAAGATCTCGCCAATTAGGCGGGCTAGGGCTGTCCAGCCACCCAGATCCACAGACTCAGCCTCTCCCACCTCGTGGAGCGATTGAACCAAGCTTTGCAAAGCGGGCCGCGTAGCTGGGTCATCGGGGCGTTTGAACAGCTCCAGCATCTGGCGCAACAGGGCTGGGATCCGCTGATGAACCACCACCTCCAAAGGATCTGGGGGTGCAGCGGGAGCCACAGGGTGAGCCAGTTGCTGCAATTCCGCCGAAGCCGCCACCTCTTCGGCTCTCCCCGCCAAGACAAGTTGCTGCCCTTGCTTCAAATCCCGCAAGGCAACCAACGCCAACGTTCGCAGATCGGCGTCGGGGTTGCCCAGGGCTTGCTCGAAGGTTTCGGTTAACTGTTGCCAGCCCACCAGATGATGCACATGCCCGATCTGCTTGAGAACAGCATTGGCCGCCAGCAACTGCTCGCGAACGCCCGGCTGATCCCCGCGCTTGAACAGCTCCAACA
>NZ_JANSJJ010000093.1:0-909 GCF_047502715.1 Synechococcus sp. H55.10 | reverse complement strand
GGCTTTTGTTTTGGAATGAGGGGCGGGTCAACCTTGCCCAAGTGGCAACTGGGGCCATTGAAATCAGTCCATTGGGCTCGCCCTCTGCACCTCTTGGAAGATTAGTATCGCTCACAGGCCCAATGACCAGTAACGAGCTTTTGGGTGATCATCTCTTCCTGCGGCCGGGGCCCTATATTTCCGTCAGCCGCAAGGCAGAAATGTATGCTTGGGAAGAGGAGAAAGAAACTAGCACTCAAGAGGAGTTTGGTGGATCGGAAGTCAGAGAGACAATCTATACTTACACCAAAGTCTGGACAGAAAACCCTGAAGATTCAAGCCGGTTTTATCGCAGCAGTGAGCACGTCAACCCACCGATGCCTTTTTCCAGCCAACTCTTTCGAGTCAGCCAGGCTCAAATTGGGAATTACCGAAATGCGATTCAAGATTTGCAGATCGAAACTCCCTCCGCTGTTCCTCTGGATCCCCAAACATTGATCCCGGGGATCCAAGCTAGAGTGGAAGGCTCTTATGTTTTCAAGGGGCGGGGAACCCTGGCCAATCCACAAATCGGCGATATGAGAACTTCGTACACTGCCTTGTACAGCGGAACTCAGGCAACCGTCTTTGGGCGTTTGGCCAGCCCCAATAGCCTAGAGAGCTATCTGGGGCCGCGCAACGTTCGATTTTATCGGCTATTTGCAAGCGATCGATTTGCAGCCATTGAGCGGCTTGCTGCAGAACACACTGCCCTGACTTGGATCCTGCGCTTTGTGGGATTCTTGATGATGTGGATCGGGGCCGACTCTTTCTTTACCCCCCTTCATACAATGCTTAGCATCTTTCCTTTTCTAAGTGGCCTTGGGCGATTCATGACGAGAGTGGTCACCTTTTTCATAGCCTTGGTTTTAACAGGGACGACAATTCTGG
>NZ_JANSJJ010000092.1:0-45408 GCF_047502715.1 Synechococcus sp. H55.10 | reverse complement strand
GGGCAGCAGCGCGAAGTGCTTGGGTAGGTGGCAAAGTGAAAGTGTTTGAATTGTGTTTGAACCGACTATAAAGCTTGTGCAGCGCCTCTAAGGAGAGCTCGCAGAGTCGCCAACAGCTCAGTCCTCCTTCGCTGCAGGAGCAGGGGCCTCGGCTAGCCGACACACCTGCTTGAGGAGCTGGGCCTCAACAGCGGCGTCGTAGAGCCGCAAAGTTAGGCGAGGCACCCGCAAGGAAGCGGTAATTCGCCCTGCCGGCAGATCCAACCACACCAGCTGTTTTTGAAAGCAGCGGCAGGTGGCCCCTATCTCCTGCGCCAGCTCTTCCACCTCCGGCCAGCTCAGGCAGCGCGGCAGCAGCAGGTCTGTGGCCCAGCCCCTTCCACACTCTCGCCGCCTCAGGATGCGCACCTGCATGGATCCCTAAATCCGCTCGGCGTAGAACTCACACCAGGGATCCCCTTTCTCTCTGGCTTTGGTCTCCTTCCCGTAAAACAGCCCACCCCGCTGGAAGAGGCGGTTGTAGAAGACTTGATCCAGAATCGGCTTCTGCTGAATGTTGCCGTTGTAAACCAGATTCATCAGCGCCGGCACCGCCCCTTGGGCAAAATAGCAGGTCGGATAATCTGCCCGTGGGTAGGAAGCCAAAAAGTAGTTGGTCTCGTAGTTGCCGTCAATAGCCACCCGGCAGGAATGATCGCTCACCACCTCCAAAGCCTGCCAACGACCCCACCCCAAGCTGCTGGCTACGGCATAGGCCCCGTGGATCCAGTCGGTATCCTTTTCCAGCATTGGCCCCACAAGGGTTTCCCACTCCAGGGACTCCATGATGTTGCCAAAGGTGTAGAAGACACAGACATGGCCCGATTCGCGAATTAGATCCTCTGCCACCTGCTGCAGACCGGGTTGCACTGCTTTCAGCTCTTCCAAAAAGCGGTACTGGATGCGGTTGTAGTAATTGGCAGGCATGCGCGTGAGCAGCACATTAAAGGCGCGAATCTGCCCTCGTTCATCTCCTGCCAAAGGCATGCCCCACAGAGCTTCGTTGACCGCGTCGTAGTCCACCGCTGTTATCGGCTTGGGCAGATCGGCTGGACGTTCGATGAGCTTGCCCATGCCGGGACTAGGAACCAAAGCCTGAGGCCGTGGCAGCCGAGTTGCCTGGATCACGCAGCGATCCTTGCGCGTAACCGTCATGCACTCCGTTTCCTCTGCTGTGTAGCTGCCCAGCTCGCCAAAAGTGGCATCCAGCGCCGCTGCCACATAGCCCACGGCTAGATGATCAATGGGACGAGTGCGGTTGGCCTGATCCCCGTACTTGCTCAGCCAGCCTTCTGCGTAGTGGGAGTGGGTGAGCTGGGCTTCGCCGCCGCTGGGGCTGGCCTGCAGCTCCAGTCGCCCCAAGCCGAGAAAGCCGAACAACTGGCACGCCACCGCCAGCCGCTCCGCTGACTGCTGCACTCCCAAGGTTTTAAAAGCGCCCTGGAGCAAGCTGTAGAAAATCTCCTGAGCCGCCGTGCGCAGGATGCTCACCCCATCGATCCAGTTGGGATCCTCAATGGTCTGCTGCAAAAATAGGTTGTAGTGGTGGCAGTGGAAAATCACTGGCTCGCCAAAGAGAGAGAACAGCTTGCGAGCGCGGTCAAGGCGTAAATGCTCCAACATAGATGGCCTGAGCTCGAGGGGATAGGAAGGGACAACAGTTAACAACTCCCACAACTTTAGCCTTTAGCTTAATCGGCGAGAAGCCCTGCACTGTATTTGTGTTCCGTAGGTGGCGTAAGCCATATTGGGTTTACTCAAGAGCAAATCAGTGTCGGGATGAAAGCCGTTGTGCTGCAATTGAGGAGAACAAGTTAAATCTCTGGAGAGTTTCCCGCCGTGGGTCGCACGGCGGCAGCACGCTGCGACCTCTGTACCAAAAAATAAGTCTGGGAAGCAGGAAGCCCGTAAGCTATCGGTTCGCGCAGCGTGGCGTAAGTCATGTTGTGTTGGCTCAACGAGAATGAGTGTCGGGAGTCGTTCAACTGGGCAAAGCAATAGGCAAGTGCTCTACCCCCAATACGTCAGATACCGCTTTGTGGAGAATGCGGAGCTCCTGGGAGTTCAGGGTGCCTTTTTCAAGGCGGTTGCGGTCAATGCCCGTTTTCAGGGACAAGCGCAGCATGACAAAGTTGGGATCCGGAGCGTAGCGCTTGGCGTAGCTAATCAAAGCCTGAGCAGTGGATAGAGTGTCGTCTTGAACAGGAGGCAGCAGCGGTTTGCCGTCGATGAGGATGGCTTTGATGCGCTCTGAAATTGCTTTGAGGTCGATGATGGAGCGGGTTAAAAACAAAACAAAGTAGGGACTTTTGGGGAAAGACTTCAGAATCACCCGCACCTGAGACGAGCCCGCTGTGAGGTGATCCGCCTCCTCCTCAGGGCTGACCGTTTGGCAAAGGCGGTTGTTGGCCTGCAATAGGTCGCTGGCGTAGGTGCCCAAAAGTTCCAGCGCCTGCTCTTCCTGGGTGTCGCTGGCGTAAGTTACCTTAGCTACCGTTTTGCCATCCGTAACTCGCCCTATCAAGACGGCAATAAGGCCAGGCAGCCCAGCAATATGCTGCTCAATTACACTTTGCAGGGTGCGGATAGCCATGCTCCTCTTTGCTCCTCCCTAAGGTGAAGGCTGGGTTGTCCTCTCATCGTAACGAGTAGGAAGGCTAGCCTGGGAGTATTTAGAAGGGATGTAAACAAAGACCCCTGAGGACGCTCAGCCCTCGCGCCACGGATCCCAGTTCTCATGAAATTTGCCTTCCAGAATGGCCTGGCGCATTCTTCGGGTGTAGCGCACGAGCTCCGTGATATTGTGGATGGAAAGCAGAGTGTAGCCCAGGATCTCTTGGGCGCGGATGAGGTGGCACAAATAGGCGCGGCTGAAGTGGCGGCAGGTGTAGCAAGGGCACTCAGGATCGATGGGATCCAGGCTGCGGCGGTGTTCGGCATTCTTGATGTTCCAGCGTTGGCCGCGGCTGATCACGGTGCCGTGGCGGGCATAGCGCGTGGGAATGACACAGTCAAACAAGTCCATGCCGGCAGCCACTGCCGCCCGCATCTCGGCATAGGTGCCCACCCCCATGAGATAGCGGGGGCGATCGGCTGGCAAGAGGGGGGCTGTTTGTCGCACCACCGCGTGCATTAGCTCCACCGGCTCTCCTACGCTGACGCCGCCGATGGCATAGCCGGGTAGATCCAGCCGACAGACTTCTTCCGCTGCCTGCCGACGCAGCTCCGGGTAAACCCCCCCCTGAACAATGCCAAACAAAGCCTGATCGGAGCGGCGGTGGGCTTCCACGCAGCGCTTCAGCCATTGAGTAGTCCGCCGCACCGCTGCTGCCACCGCCTCAGGGCTAGCAGGATAGGGCGGGCACTCGTCAAAGGCCATGATGACGTCTGCCCCCAGAGCATTTTGGATTTGGATAGACAGCTCCGGGGTGAAGTGAATAATTCGCCCATCGCGGGGCGAGCGAAACGTTACCCCTTCCTCGTCGATTTGGCGGATGGCGCTGAGGCTAAAAACTTGGAAGCCGCCTGAATCCGTGAGGATGGGGCCTGGCCAGCCCATGAAGCGGTGCAGGCCCCCCGCCGCTTGAATGATCTCTTCGCCGGGCTGTAGGTGCAGGTGATAGGTGTTGCTGAGGATAATGTGGGCGCCGGTTTCCTTGAGTTGAGCAGGCGTGAGGGTTTTCACATTGGCCAGCGTTCCCACCGGCATAAAGCAGGGGGTTGGGATCTCGCCGTGGGGGGTAGTGAAATAGCCGGCCCGCGCCTGCGTGTTGGGGCAGGTGCCCTCGCAAACAAAAGTAAAAGCCGCCAAGGTTAGCGCTCTGGATCCACTGCCTGCGCAGCCGAGCTTAGCATAAGAATAGGATCCCCTTCTAAAGCCCCCCAGCCCTTGACAGGGATCCCCTTTCTTGGGCATTCTTATAGATCGCCGCGGAACTGGCGGAATGGTAGACGCGCTAGATTCAGGTTCTAGTGGCAGCAATGCCATCGGGGTTCAAGTCCCCGGTTCCGCATTTCTTTGGATTGGTTGCTACCTACTCCATCACCTCAACGTAGAGCAAGCTCTAAAAGAATCTTGCTTGGCTGCAGAACTCCTGTGAGGCCGGCAAAGGCCGTAACTTTTAGAGAGTCAGCTCTTTTTCGATTTGGGAGAGCTTGATACGAGCAAGAGCCAAGTTGCCTTTCTCTCGATCCAAAGCCAGATAGAAAAATAGCCCAGGTATGTGCTTAAGTAGATACATCAGGTGATACTGAGTCTCCAGAATAATAAGTATCTCTTCGATTCTGTCGGTGAACTTAAGAGACTCTGCAACTCGCATCTTGGCGCGGATCACCTCTGTGTTTCCGGCAATGGCCAACTCCAGATTAGCTTCGGGAAAGGCAGGGCTGTTGGTGCCCTTAAACCCCAGACACATTCCGGTCTTCCAGTCCCCCAAAGCGACGCCCAGTGCCCCGTCAATGGTGAGAGCCTTCACCAGACTGTCTTGAAGCTTGTTCATAAGGCTGCCCTATCCCAGAAGCTTGATCCTAAAGTGCGTCCGATCATGATAGGCCCTTCATTAGAAGGTTTCAACTTAAAAATACTAGAACTTGTTTATTATTAAGATAAGTACAACTAAATGCTAAATGCGTTAAGCGAGAGTCGTCGAGATTTTCTTGCCTTTACGTGCATCTGTATAGCTTCTTGAAAGCCAAGTCCCTGAGATCACGCTGGCTTTCTATGAAAACAAGGGCATCTCCCCCAAGGCAGGCAGTACGGCTCCCGCTTGGTTCGTTTGGGGGCATAGATCCTTGAGGATTTCGGCAAGGCGGTCGGGGAGTTATGCTGGGGTTGTCTCTTTTACCAGGCTGCTGAGGTTCACCCACGGCAGCGCCGGATCCCGTCTCTCCAGCTTGACCCATGCCCAAGGCTCCCCTTCCCCCCAACGAAGAAGAGCGGCTGGCTGCCCTACGAGAGTATCAAGTTCTCGATACAGCCCCTGAAACTGCCTTTGACGAGATCGTCCGGCTTGCTGCTTACATCTGCGGCACGCCCATTTCGCTAGTAACTCTTATTGACGAGCATCGCCAGTGGTTTAAGGCCAAGTTCGGCATTGAGGGCATCGAGGAAACGCCGCGGGATGTGGCCTTCTGTGCCCACGCCATTCTCTCGCCCAAAGAGCCGCTGGTGGTGCCCGATGCCACCCAGGATCCGCGCTTTGCCGACAACCCTTTTGTAACCCAAGAGCCGCATATTCGCTTTTACGCCGGTGTGCCCTTGGTAACGCCGGAAGGGCAAGCGCTGGGTACCCTCTGCGTGGTGGACTACCAACCCCGCCAGCTCAGCCCGGAGCAATTGGAGCAGCTCAAGGCCCTGGCCCATCAGGTGGGGGCTCAACTGGAGCTGCGCCGCACCTTGCGGGAGTTGGCCAAGGCTCCCTTGCTTCCCAAAGCTGGCGAGAGCAAGCCTGCTCGCAAAAACCGCTTTCTCCTCAAGGTCAGTGCTGGCCTGGGCCTGGCTGCCCTGATCTTGGGCGGGATCGCCTACTCTGCCCAGCGCAACGCCAGTCGCCTGCCCCAACTGACGGAGCAAGTGGCCGATACCCTGGAAGTGATCCAGAACCTGGAAGGATTGCTCTCAGAGATCCGTGCTGCCGAGGCAGGTAAACAGGGCTACTTTTTGACCAACGAGCCTGGCTACCTCGACGAGTACAAGGCCAGCCTTGAGGCCATTCCCACTCGTCTTAGCCGGCTGCAAGAGTTGACAGCCGACAACCCTCTCCAGCAAGGGCGCCTGAAGTGGCTGGAGCTGCTTTTGGAACAGCGTCTGAACCTTGCCCAAGATCTTATCCGGCTCCGGGATCAAGAGGGGCTGGCCGCTGTTCAAGAAGCCTTGAAGAGGAGCGAAGGGCAAAGGTTGATGGAGCGGATCGCCAACCTAGTGGAGGCGCTCCAGGAGCAAGAGCGGCTTCTGTTGCAGCAGCGCAGCGAGCAGTTCCAGCTTGCTTGGGTTAGAACCAATGCCATCCTGCTGGGGGGGCTGGCTTTTACCTACTTGCTGTTGGCCGCAGTTTATGTCCTCATTCGCCGCGAAACTGCCGAGCGGGAGCGGGCGGAAACCTTCCTCAAGCAAGAGCGGGACTTTACCAACGCCATCCTCGACACGGCAGGCGCTGTGGTGGTGGTCATGGATCCCGAAGGGCGCATCCTGCGCTTTAACCGCGCTGCCGAGCAGCTTTCTGGCTATTCGCTGGCAGAAGTCAAGGGCCAACTGCTCTGGGACTTGGGCTTGATCCCGGCGGAGGAGATGGCCGGCCTGAAGCAAGCTTTTCAACAACTTAAGGGCAGTCGCTCCCTTTTCTTGAATCGCTATGAAAACTTCTGGCGCACCAAGCAGGGGGCGCTGCGGCTCATTGCTTGGACCAACACCGCCCTGGTCAACGCCGAGGGCGAGGTGGAGTTTATCATCAGCACCGGCATCGACATCACCGAGCGCAAGCTGGCGGAGCTGGCTCTCAAAGAAAGCGAAGAGCGCTACCGGGATCTCTTTGAAAATGCCAGCGATCTCATTCAGGCTGTCGATGCCGAAGGGTACTTTCTCTACGTCAACCGCGCCTGGAAGGAGACCCTGGGCTACGACGAAGCTCAAATCCACCAAATGAGGGTTTTCGACATCATCCACCCCGACTATCGAGAGCACTGCCAGGTGGTTTTCCAGAAGCTTTTGGCTGGCCAACCTCTGGACAAGGTGGAGACGGCCTTTGTGACTGCCAAGGGCGAAACCATCTGGGTGGAGGGAAGTGTTAACTGCCGCCTTGAAGATGGGGTGATGGTCTCCACGCGGGGCATTTTCCGCAACATCACCGAGCGCAAAAAAGCTGCCGAGGAGCTGGAGCGGCAGAGCCGGCGGGCCCAACTGCTGGCCGATCTCAGCTTAAAGATCCGCCAATCGCTGGATATTGCCGAGATCCTGGAAACGGCAGTAACGGAGATCCAAGCCCTGCTCAGGGCGGATCGCGTTTTGGTCTACCGCTTCCAGCCGGATGGATCCGGGATCATCTCCAACGAGAAAACCCAGCCCGGCATCCCTTCCCTTTTGGGCGAGGTGATAGAGGATCCCTGTTTTCAGGAAAAATACGCTGAGCTCTACAGCCAGGGCCGGGTTCGCGCCATCAGCGACGTGGAGGCCGAAGGGCTGGAGCCCTGCTACCTGGAGCTGCTGCAAACAATGCAGGTGAAGGCCAACCTGGTGGTGCCCCTCTTCATGGAGCAGCGGCTATGGGGGCTGTTGTTGGCCCACCAGTGTTCCGCACCCCGCCAGTGGCAGCCGTTTGAGATCGAGCTGCTGGTACAACTGGCCAACCAAATCGGCATTGCCCTCACCCAGGCAGAGCTCCTGGAGCGGGAGCGCCAGCGCAGCCTTGAGCTAGAACAAGCCCGCAAAGCGGCAGAGCAGGCTTCTCAGGCCAAAAGCAGCTTCTTGGCCACCATGAGCCACGAGATCCGCACCCCCATGAACGCGGTGCTGGGGATGACGGGCTTGTTGCTGGAGACGCCCCTGACCCCCGAGCAGCGGGACTTTGTCGAGACCATCCGCATCAGCGGCGATGCCCTGCTGACCCTCATCAACGACATCCTGGACTTCTCCAAGCTGGAAGCCGGGGAGATGGAGCTGGAGATCCTGGACTTCGACCTGAGGGCCTGTTTGGAGGAGGTGGCGGATCTCTTTGCCCCCACTGCCCACGCCAAGGGCCTGGAGCTGGCGGTGCTTATGCCGCCGGAAGTGCCCCGCTATCTGCGGGGGGATGCGTCGCGGCTGCGCCAAATCCTCAACAACTTGGTGAGCAACGCCATCAAGTTCACCCATCAAGGGGAGGTGGTCATCCAGGCCGAGCTGCTGCAAAAAACGGCCACCCATGTCCAACTGCGGCTCTCGGTAAGGGATACAGGGATCGGGATCCCCAAGGAAGCGCAAGCCAAGCTGTTTCAGCCCTTCACCCAAGTGGATGCTTCTACCACCCGCAAATACGGGGGCACAGGGCTGGGCCTGGCCATTTGCAAGCAACTGACAGAGCTGATGGGGGGCAAGATCTTCCTAGAGAGCGAGGTGGGCCGCGGCAGCACCTTCAGCCTCGAGCTGACCCTGGAAAGACAACCCTACGCCCGACAAATCTCCCAGCACCCCGCCCGCATCCCTGTCAATCTCCAGGGCAAGCGGCTGTTGGTGGTGGACGACAACGCCACCAACCGCAAGATTGTCCGCTGCCAGGCCACCGCTTGGGGCATGGTGGTGGAAGAAGCCGAAAATGCCTACCAGGCTCTGGACAAGCTGCGCCAGGCTGCGCGGGAAGGGATCCCCTTCCCCTTGGCGGTTTTGGACATGCAGATGCCGGAGGTGGATGGGGAAACCCTGGGCCGCTGGATCAAGGCGGATCCCGAACTGTCCCCGACGCAACTGGTGATGATGACCTCGCTGGGGTTGGGGGAGCACTCCCGCCGCGCCGCCGAGATTGGCTTTGCTGCCTACCTAACCAAGCCGGTCAAGCAAACGCGATTGCAAGAAGCTCTGGTCATGGCCCTGGGCAAGTCTTCCGGCCTGGCCACCGCGCTGCTGGGCATGGGCCCACCCCTTTCGCAGAGTGCGCCCTCGGCCAGCCGCCCCCAGCAACCCCTGCGCATCCTCTTGGCCGAAGACAACCCCGTCAACCAAAAGGTGGCCCTGCGCCAGCTGCAGAGCTTGGGCTACCTGGCGGATGTGGTGGCCAACGGCCAGGAGGTGCTGGATTTGCTGCAGCAAGTCAAGTACGACCTCATCCTCATGGATTGCCAGATGCCGGTGATGGATGGCTACGAGGCCACCCGCCGCCTGCGCCAGCAGGAGCGGGGATCCGGCCACCGCACCGTGGTGATTGCCATCACGGCCAACGCCATGCAGGAGGATCGGGAGCGCTGCCTGCAAGCGGGCATGGACGACTATCTCAGTAAGCCGGTGCTAAAGGAGGATCTGGAAAAAGTGCTCAACCACTGGAGCCAAAGGATCGCCCCTTCCGCAGCAGGAGCAGCCAACGGGGCGGCTTCGTCCGATCCGCCTTCTCCTGAAGCTGCCGGCGGTGACCCTGCTCCCACGCTGCCCTACCCCATCGACGCCGCCTACTTGGAGCGGGTTACGGGAGGTGACCGCCAGTTTCAGCGGGAGCTGCTGCAGGTGTTTGTCCAAGATGGCCAGGACCAGTTGCCGCGGCTGCGCCAAGCTCTTGCAGCGGGTAATGCCGAAGACTTGAGGAAAATTGCCCACCGCCTCAAGGGAGCCGGCGCCAATGTGGGAGCCAATGCCTTTTGTCAAGTAGCTCGCGAGCTAGAACACCTGGGGGTGCAACTGGCGCAGCCGGGATCCCCGGCTGATGACCCAAAATGGGCAAGCGCTTCCCAGGGCCTGGAGGAGCTGGAGCGCATCTTGGCCGACATTTGCCAGTACCTGCAGGAATTGGAAGGCTAGGGCGATCCCAGACTTGTCGCCCTCACCCCCAGCCCCTCTCCCAAAAGGAGATGGGGATCAAGCGGCGAACCATTGGAGGTAGGAGGAACAAATTGGCGCGGCTGTTTGGCTGCGCTCTGGCTCGGAAATGCAGCAAAAGCCCGGCTGCTTGATCAGTCTGGAAGAGGACAGCCGGGCAGAAAGTATCTAGCTAGTGCTTCGACCCAATCAGGCGGGCTGGGATCACATCAGGCCAATTTGAGAGAGGATCCCTTGGCCGGTCAGCAACTCGGTGGCCACGCCGATCACAAAGCCCAACATCGCCAGACGGCCATTCCATTTTTCGGCAAAGGTGGTAAAGCCGAACTTAGCTTCTTGGTTTTCCATAGTCTTAACTCCATCAAGGGGTGACATCTCTAATGTGGCTCAAGTATTAAAAACTGTCAAGTTTTGTGTCGAGAGCTAACAAGTGCAGCTTCTCCCCTTGACTCAGCGCCTTTGGTATTGGCGGTCGCCAAACAGGACTTGCCGTTCCTCGTCGCTGAGGGGCTGGTCTGGGGATCGGCGCGCCTCTGCCAACAGTTGCAGGCCCTTCTGCACAGCAGGGCGGGCCTCGATGGCTGCCAACCAGCGTTTGACGTTGGGGAACTCTTCGATGTTCAGCCCCTGCCGTGGGTAGCTTCGCATCCAGGGGAAGCTGGCAATGTCGGCGATGGAGTAGTCGCCCGCCAGGTACTCCGACTCGGCCAAGACCCGTTCCGCCACGCCAAACAAGCGCCGGGTCTCGTTAACGTAGCGGTCGATAGCATAGGGGATCCGCTCTGGGGCGTAGTGCTGAAAGTGGTTGGCCTGGCCCATCATCGGCCCAATGCCGCCCATTTGGAACATCAGCCACTGGATGACGCGATAGCGGGATCCGATGTCGCTGGGCAGGAGTTTCCCGGTTTTCTCGGCCAGGTACATCAAGATGGCGCCCGACTCGAACAGGGCATAAGGCCGGCCTCCAGGCCCATCGGGATCCACAATGGCCGGTATTTTGTTGTTGGGGCTGATCTTGAGAAATTCCGGGTCGAACTGGTCGCCGCGGCCAATGTCGATGGGAATGACCCGGTAGGGGATCCCTAGCTCCTCCAGCAGGATCGAGACTTTGTAGCCGTTAGGGGTGGGCCAAGCGTAGAAATCCAGCATGGGCAAGGGTTCTTAGGCCGGTTGTTCTGCCCATTCTAGCCCGCCTACCCCAAAGCCCCCGGCATCAACCCCTTAGTGTTGGTTTTTCCTAAGCTTAAATCGGTTTTTTCCAATACACCAGCCCATCTTCTCCGTTGTTGTAATAGCCCTTGCGGCGTCCCAGCAATTGAAACCCTGCCGATTCATAGAGGTGGATGGCGGCGTGGTTGGAAGCCCTCACTTCCAACGTGGCCCAGCGACAGCCTGCTACCCTAGCTTGGTCTAGGAGCGCTTCTAGGATCCTGCGGCCCAAGCCTTGTCGCCGGTGACCGGGATCCACCGCCAGCGAGATGATGTGGGCTTCTTCTTCGATGCGCCAGAGGATGCCAAAGCCCACCAGCGCTGGTGCTGTTTGCGTCGCGAGGTCTGGAGAGGGAAGGGAGAACTCCGTTCGGCCCAAGCCATAGGAAGCGCCAACGGCAACCGGTTCCGCCACAACCCCAATCACCGTGCTGGTGGGCCGTTCCAGCTCCGCGCGATAGCCCTGTTCCCCCCAGTGTCCGCCGTAGCAGCGTCGATCCAGCTCCAGCAATTGGGGCAGGGCGGTGATGTCGAGCATCTGCAGCCGATAACTTGTGCTACCCATGGTGGTCTAGTCCCGCAATTCGCAGAACTCCGATAGCAACAACTGCCCAAAGGGATCGTCATCCGGGGCGGCGTAGGGCAGGGCTCGGCGGCTAAGGCTCAAGATCTGGCCCCCCGATTGGGGATGGGGCTTGAGCTCGTAGTCGATCCCTTCTTGGAAGCCGGCCTCTTGTAGGTAATCTTGGGCGGCTTTGAGGATCCCTGCTCGCAGTTGGGCTTTGACGGCGGGGGCCATGAGGTGGCGAACAAACCAGCGGGCGCTGTCGGGATCCACCTCGGCAAGGTATTGGAGAGCGGGGGTCAACACCGCGGAGCGCTCTTGGGGAGAGAGTCCGTTGACCTGCTGCGCCACCGCCGGCACATCCCGCCGTTGCAGGGCCGCGATCAGGGCTTGGATGGCTGGAGAAAAGGTGGGATCCATGGCTGGGGATACCAGAGGGCTTCGAGGGTACGGACAAGGTCCGCCGCTTCCGCAGGAGAGGGAGGATGGGGTAGACAGACCGTGACATGGCCCAGCTTGCGCCCCGGGCGGGCAGGGGTTTTGTGGTACCAGTGCAGCGTGGCATTGGGGATCCCCGCCAGACGCTGCCGCTTTTGGGCATAGTCACTGCTGGAGTGCTCATAACCCAAGAGGTTCACCATCACTGCCCCCCCACACTTGAGAGAGGGATCCCCCAAGGGAAGGCCGAGGATAGCGCGCAGATGTTGCTCAAATTGCGAGGTGTGGCAGGCTTCCAGGGTGTAGTGGCCGGAGTTGTGAACCCGCGGTGAGATCTCGTTGATCCAGATCCCGGCCTTGGGGTGGGGCGGCGGCACCCAGAAGAGCTCGATGGCGAACACACCCACCGCGTCCAACTTGTCCATCACCTTGACCGCCAGGTCGCGAATCTCGGCCTCGACGGTCGGGGGAATGCGGGCGGGCGCCAGCACATAGCGGCAGACCTGCTCGATCTGCACAGTTTCCACCACCGGGTAGAGTTGGATCTCCCCCGCCAGCCCGCGGGCCACGATCACCGCCAGCTCCCGCTCAAACGGGATCCACTCTTCCAGCAGCAGCGGGATCCCGGCATACTCGGCCAGAGCCTGTTGCAAGGTTGCTTGGTCGGGCAGGATGCGGGTGCCCTGGCCATCGTAGCCTTGCCGCCGCTGCTTGAGCACCACCGGAAAGCCCAACCCAGATAGGTCTGCCGTCTCCGCAGGGCAAAAGGCCGGCACCGGCACCCCCAACTCCGCCAAGAACTGCCGTTGGTGCAACTTGTCCAGCAGCGGCTCTAGGGTGCTCAGGCGAGGCCGAAAGCGGGATCCCTGCGGATCCAACTTGCGCAGCTCCGGCAGCGGGATGAACTCGTTCTCAAAAGTTACCACCGGGCAGCGTTGCAGCAACTGGGCTGTGGCCTGAGTGTCCGTCACAGCACCCCAGACCACACCGTCGGCTACTGCCACCGCCGGATCGGTGGGGGCAGCGGCCTGCACGATCAGCGGGATCCCCAAGGGGCGGGCCGCCAAAGCCAACATCTGCGCCAACTGCCCGCCGCCGATCACCCCCACCGGTTGGAAGCTCTGGGTTTTTGGGGATACCTGGGGTTCCACCACTGTCTCGCTATACTGACAGGTGTGCTGCTATCTGTTGCATCTTGGATCCAGAAATCATTATGGGATCCCTTGCCCTCGAGCGCTAGGAGCAAAACAGTGCAATCCCCTCAACCCTCTGAGCTCAGAGCTTTGATTGACCGGGCCTTGGCAGATAAGGTCCTAACCCGTGCTGAACAACAGCAGATCCTCAATGCCGTCATGGCCGATCAAGAGATTTCCCCAGAAGAGCACGAGCTGCTGGAATTGGTTGTGGAGCGCCTAAGCAGCGGCGAGATCCGAGCCGTCGATTGAACCCCATCCCCAGGTTCTCCTCAAAACTTCGGAGAACGGATCCCTACTTGGGCTGCCGGGCACTCTGTCGTCCTGGGCCTGCTCCGGTGGGCGGATCGCCTAGAATAATTCAGAACCCACCTGTTTCTGCTGCCATGAGTTCTCGCTCTTCTGACTGGTTCACGCGGGCTCGCCACATCTTTTACGGCACGGCCACTGCCCTGGTGGAGATCCTCCAAGACCCGGAAAAGCGGGCCGAAAACCTCAACCGCCTCTCGATGGATCTGGCGCAACTGGCAGCAGAACTGGAGCAAAAGGGGGAGTTGATCGAACAGGAAGCCGTTCGTTACGTCGAAGGTCTCAGGGATGCGGCTGCCAACGCCCCCGCCCCAGAGAGCGAGAGGCCCGCCCCTGCCGAGAGCAACCCCCCGACCACGGCTTCCCCTGCCCCTATCTCCAAAGAAGAGATGGCCGAGCTGATGGAGCTGATCCACCAGATCGAGTCTTTGCGCCTGGATCTGGAGCGGTTGCGCACCGAGCCTCCCTCTGCCTCGTCCTGAGTCTTGTGCGGTTCGACGTCATCACCCTCTTCCCAGAATTTTTTGCAACGCCGCTGCGCATCGGGCTGGTGGGCAAAGCCCTGGAGCAGGGGATCGCCGAGGTTCACTGCACCAACCCGCGGGACTTTGCCACCGACAAGCACCGCCGGGTCGATGATGAGCCCTACGGGGGTGGGGTGGGCATGGTGCTCAAGCCAGAGCCCTTTTTTGCTGCCGCTGCCTCCTTGCCCCGCCTGCATCCCCGCGAGATCATCTTGCTCACGCCGCAGGGACAACCGCTGCACCAGGCGCTGCTGCAAGAACTTGCCCAAAAGGCGCAGCTCATCCTGCTCTGTGGCCAGTACGAGGGCTTTGACGAGCGGATCCGCCAATATCTGGCCACCCGCGAGGTGTCGCTGGGCGATTTTGTCTTGACGGGGGGGGAGATCCCGGCGCTGGCCCTGATCAACGGCGTGGTGCGGCTCTTGCCGGGTACAGTTGGTAAGATAGATTCGCTGAGGAGCGAAAGTTTCGAGACGGGGCTGCTGGAGTATCCCCAGTACACCCGTCCGCCGGAGTTTCAAGGGCACAAGGTGCCGCCGGTGCTTCTCTCAGGCGACCACCGAGCCATCGCCCGTTGGCGTCTGCAACAGCAGTTGGTTCGCACCTGGCGAAGGCGGCCAGACCTGTTGGCCAAACGCCCCCTCACGCCCGAAGAACAACAGTTGCTGGCAGAGGGGCTGGCCGAGCAGCACACCGATGTAGAGGAACAGGATCAATGTTTGTAAACCGTCTCCGCTCCCCCCTCAACCCCCGGCGCGGGATCCCTGCGGCCCTGGGTCTGCTTCTGCTGGGGATCCTGGCCAGCGCCGAGGTTGCCTTGGCCCAAAGGGGAGATGTCAATGAGGCCATCCGCCGCGACCGCAACGTCCAGTTGTTCGACGGCACCAGCATCGACATGAACGATCTCCTGCGGGCCGTCGAGTTTCTCTCCCGGCAAAATGCCGCCTCGCGTTGGGACAGCCGGGCAGAGATCGACGCAGCGGTAGAGCAATTCAACCAATCCCGCCGTCGCTCTCTCCCGCTTTCTCCCGGCTCCTTGACGCCTGAGCCCGCCCCTTGAGTGGGATCCCACCCCCGCCAGATCTGTTAGGATCACAAAGCTAATCTTGTGTGCGCCAAAAGGTGGCGCACCGTTTTCGGGATCCAGCAGGAGATACCGCCGTGGTTAAGAGCACCTCTTCCAGCAAAGCCGATACGGAGCAACGTTTGGATCCCGCCAGCCGGGGCCACTCCAAAGACAGTTCCACCGAACCCAAAGGAATCCCGGGCTTTATCCAAGAGACCCGTGCGGAATTGGGCAAAATTGTCTGGCCGAGCCGCCGGCAATTGATCGGCGAGTCGGCAGGCGTCTTGCTGATCGTGTTGGCTTTTGCTTCCTTCATCTACCTGGTCGATCAACTGTTTGCCTGGGTAGCCACTCAACTGTTCTCGTGATGTTTTGTCCTAGAGGATCCCTGTCTTTGGGGGCAAGAGAGCTATGGATGGCTACAGGGAGGATGCGAGGTGATGAGCACAGAGCAGCAGAAACGTCGTGGGCGCCCTGTGGAACACTTTGAGCCTGCAGACGCGATCCCGGAAATGGAGGAGGGGGAAGGACAAGGTCGCCGTAACCTGCGCTGGTACGCGGTGCAGGTGGCCTCAGGCTGCGAAAATAAGGTGAAAAGCACCCTGATGCAGCGGGCGGCTGCTTTGGATGTGGCAGATCAGATTGTCGAGGTGGTGATCCCGAAGCGGACGGGCTTCAAACTGGATCGAGCCGGCAAGCGCCAGGAACAAGAGGAAAAGGTCTTTCCCGGCTATGTCCTGGTGCGCATGGATCTCAACGACGACACCTGGATGGTGGTGAAAACCACCCCCAACGTGATCAACTTTGTCGGCACGGAAGAAAAACGGGCCTACGGTCGTGGTCGGGGCCATGTGACGCCGCGGCCCCTCAGCCAGAGCGAAGTTCAGCGTATCTTCAGCAGCGTCGAGGTGGAGGAAGTGCCCCTCAAAATCCAGATGGCGCCTGGGGATCGCATCGAAGTCCTCTCCGGCCCCTTCCAGGGTTTCTACGGCGAGGTGGTGGATGTCAGCCCGGAGCGGGGCAAGCTCAAGGCTTTGATCTCGATTTTCGGGCGCGACACCCCGGTAGAATTAGAGTTTGGTCAAGTGCGAAAAGAGGTGTAACCGCGTTTCATGGCTAAGAAGTTGGTGGCCGTGGTCAAGTTGGCCATTCAGGCGGGCAAGGCCACCCCCGCCCCTCCCATCGGCCCGGCCCTGGGCCAGCACGGGGTCAACATCATGGCCTTTTGTAAGGAATACAACGCCAAAACGGCGGATCAAGCCGGTATGGTGGTGCCTGTAGAGATCTCCATCTTCGAGGATCGCAGCTTTACCTTCGTCCTCAAGACGCCACCGGCTTCGGTGTTGATCAAGAAGGCTCTGGGTATTGAGTCCGGCTCCAGCGAGCCCCACAAAACCAAGGTGGGATCCCTGACGCGGGCGCAACTGCGGCAGATCGCCGAGCAGAAGCTGCCGGATTTGAATGCCCACGATGTGGAGGCGGCCATGAAAATTATCGCCGGCACCGCCCGCAGCATGGGGGTGACGGTGGTGGATTGATGAAGGATCTTCAGTCTGATTGTTGTCTTGAAGTTTTGGGGGAGAGAGGTTCTCGCCAGTACCCCGAGGAGAAACGATGGCTCGAAAACTGTCCAAACGTATGCAGGCTTTGCGGGAGAAGGTGCAGCCCATTGCCTATCCCCCCGCGGAAGCTTTGGCCCTGATGAAGGAGACGGCCACCGCCAAATTTGACGAGGCGGCAGAGGTTCACATCCGCCTGGGGATCGATCCCAAGTACGCCGACCAACAACTGCGCACCACCGTCGTCTTGCCCAGGGGCACCGGCCAAGAGATCCGGGTGGCGGTGATTGCCCGCGGCGAGAAAGTGACGGAAGCCCAAAATGCAGGGGCGGATCGGGTCGGGTTTGAAGACCTGATCGAGGAAATCGGCAAGGGCATGATGGATTTTGACCTGCTGATCGCCACCCCCGATGTGATGCCCCAAGTGGCTAAGCTGGGGCGGCTGCTGGGGCCGCGCGGCCTCATGCCCTCTCCTAAGGGGGGAACGGTGACCATGGATCTGGCTCAGGCCATCAAAGAGTTCAAAGCCGGCAAGCTGGAATACCGGGCCGACCGCACCGGCATTGTGCATTTGATCTTCGGCAAGTGCAAGTTCCCCGTCGAAGCGCTGCTGGAAAACCTGAAGGCGGTGCAGGAATCCATCGATCGCAACCGTCCCTCTGGGGCCAAGGGCAAGTATTGGCGAACCCTACACGTTGCTGCTACAATGGGTCCCTCGATCGAGGTTGACATCAATGCCCTGCGGGAGCTGAAGCTGGCGACTTAAGCCTGGCTTTGGCGCTGCGATGGGAGAAGAGGGTTTGAGTTGACGGATTTACAGGAGGATCCCGGCAAAGCGTCTTTATACAGCCGAATATCGAGCCGAAGACAGCAGGTGCCCACGGGCTTAATGTCCTGCCGAGGTTTGAGCACAGTCTAGAGGGATCCCTTCTGGGGTCGCTCTTGATGGAGCGCTTATCTCAGTGCGTCTCGGCCTTGGCTGGGACGCATTTTGTTTGGCGGATCTCTCTTCCACCGGCAATCCCAATTCAACCCTGGGTGACCATTGACAACAAAGGAGGTGAGCGCATGGGCAAGCAACCTGTAGCGAAGAAAGCGGAGATCGTCGATGAGGTGCGATCCCTGCTGCAAGCCAGCCAAATGGTGCTGGTGATCGACTACAAGGGGCTGACCGTTTCGGAGATGAACCAACTGCGGGCAGAGCTGCGCAAGTCGGATTCGGTTTGCATGGTTGTTAAGAATACCCTGATGCGGCGGGCCATCGCCGACCAAAAAGCTTGGGCAGGGGTTCTCCCCTTCTTGGCAGGGCCGACGGCCTTTATCTTGATTCGGGGCGATATTGCAGCTGCCCTGAAGGCGTATCAAGATTTTGCCAAGCAAACCAAGAAAACCGAGTTCCGTGGCGCCGGTATCGAGGGGCTATCCCTGACCTTGGATCAGGCCAAAGCCATCGCCGAGCTGCCGCCCAAGGAGGTGCTCATGGCCCAAGTGGCGGGCGGCCTTAAGTCGGTGGCCACCGGCTTGGCGGTCGGGATCAATGCGGTGCCCACCCAAGTGGCGCGCGGCATCCGCGAGATCCCGGCCTCGCTGGGGCGGGCCATCCGGGCCATTGCCGACAAAGAGGCCGCCTAAAGGGCTTCAGCCCAAACCTGACGTTAACCATTCTGTTACCCCTAAGGAGAAACCATCATGCCTTCAGAGCGCGTTGCAAAAATTTTGGAAGAGTTGAAAGCCTTGAGCTTGCTGGAAGCTGCTGAGTTGGTAAAAGCCATCGAAGAAGCCTTTGGCGTCAGCGCGGCGGCCCCAGCCGGCGGTATGGTCATGGCCGCTCCCGTGGCCGCAGCGGCAGCAGCTCCGGCGGCAGCCCCTGAGCCGGTGGAGGAGCAAACGGCCTTTGATGTCATCCTCGAGGCTGTGCCAGCCGACAAGAAGATCGCCATCCTCAAGGTGGTGCGCGAGTTGACCGGCTTGGGCCTGAAAGATGCCAAGGATCTCGTCGAGGCCGCTCCCAAACCGGTCAAGGAGGGAGTTGCCAAAGAGGAAGCCAACGACATCAAGAAGAAGCTGGAAGAAGCCGGCGCTACTGTCAAGATCAAGTAGTTGCAGGGAGAGCGCCGCTCTCTGTTCTGACTAGAAAGCAAACCAAACCCGAGAGAGGGGCTGTTGTAGCCCCTCTTTGGCCGTTGCCCACCTGACTCTGTTGACGTGGGTTTCAGATCCCTGCGATGCCGAAGATTGACGTGCTGAGCGGATCCCTGCAGGCCAGCTCAGCCCAGAATCCAAGAGACTAACTCGAACCCCAGGCACCGCCACAGGCCCTGTCCACCTTTGGGGTTCTGCTTGTCGGCTATGGCTCTAGGCCATGGACTTGCGGCGGTTGCGCCGGACGGCTACCGCTTTGCGCTTGCGCTTTTCCAGGTTGGTTTCAAAGTGGCGATGGTTGCGCAGATCCCGCAAAATGCCCGCCTTGGAGACCTGGCGCTTGAAGCGGCGCAGCGCCGATTCGATCCCTTCGTTTTCGCCAATCGTCACCTGAGTCATAAAGAAGCTATCTCCTCCGTCGATGAGTAGAACGAAAGCACAATCGGGATCCCTATCCTAAACCATCTCCGCCCTGCTGCTGACGGTTACAGGGCGCGGCTGCCAAAGTTGAGGCCCGAAACCACCTCACCCTCTCTCAAATTCACGACAAACGAGGCCGTTGTTCCGGTGGAAGGCGGCGGAGAAGGCGTTGGCGTTGGGCTGGGGGCGCTGCCGATTACGGATTGTACAAAACCCACAAAGCTGGACACCCGCGTGTACACCCCATAGAAATTGGGCTGGGCGCAGCCTTTGCCAAAACTGGTGATCCCGGCCAGCGCAAAGCCGCTGCCGCTGGGCACGATCAAAGGCCCACCGCTGTCCGCCTGACAAGTATCGACTCCCCCCTGGGGAAAGCCGGCGCAGAGCATGGTGTCTAAAATGGTGCCATTGTAGGACTGGGGCGCGTTGCACACCTCGTTGGCGACGATGGGAACTTCGGCCTGTTGCAGATCCAGAGCAAAGCCGCTGGGTTCCTGGTCAAGGTCGCGGGGGAAAGTGGCTCCCCAGCCGAGGATGGTGGCAAACGTGCCGGGGGCGGTCAGGCTGGTTTGGTTGGGCTGCACCAGCGGCAGGGTAGCCAGAGCCACCGGCCGAGAGAGGCGCACCAGGGCGATGTCGTTCCCCCCCAGTTGCCCCACCCGCGGATTGTAGCCGGGGTTGATGACGATCTGTGCGGCGCGAATGCGCTGGCCGGCACCGATTTGCAAGCGGTTGGTACCCAACAACAGATCCAGGTTGCGCGCGTTCACCACCTGCTGGCCTTGATCGTTGAAAAAACAATGGGCGGCGGTGAGCACCCACTCCGGGGCAACCAGGGATCCAGCGCAAAACTGCGCCTGAAAAGGATCCGGCTCAGCCGCGTTCAACAGGGCCACCATCCAGGGAAAGGCCCCCGGCTGAGCAGGTCTGCCGCCGACAATCCGCTCCAGCCCCGATCCCGCGCGCGGCGTGGTGAACACCCGCCCCGGAGGCAAAAGGGCGGTGACGCGGTAGGTGCCGGGGGGCACGTTGAAAAAGCGGAAGTTGCCGTTGGCATCGCTGAGGGTGCTGGGCTCCCCCCCATCGAGGCGGCCATTGCCGTTCAAGTCCAAAAAGGTGGTGATGCTTGCCAGCCCTGGTTCTCCCGGATCCCGCAGGCCATTGCCGTTGAGGTCGTCAAAATGGGATCCCTCGATGCGTCCTGCAGGAGGGGCCGGGAGTGGCGGCAGGGGGCGACCGGAATCCCCTCCGCCACAGGCGCTGAGGCCCAGAGCCAGCCACAGCCCTACCAAAGGAGACCAAGAGTGAGGCCGGCTGAGACGGACGCGGAACTTTGAGGGATGAGCCATGGGCAGCTTCTCCGGGATGAAGAAGGGGGGTAGCGTCCGAGGGCGAGGGGCAGGGAGAGAGCCTGCAGTTCCTCAGCCGGCTTTGTCAGCCAAAGGATATCGTACCAGCGAAGCCCCTCGCGTGCGGAGAGAGGAAAACGTGATGCGGCGCTCGGATCTCCTCAGTTGCCCAAAACCCCAGATTCCGGCGCTCGGATGTGCAGCTTGCCTCTTGCCGCCTCTGGAAGTGGGCTGTAAAACCAAGTTGGGAGGGTGTGTGGCAGATGAATATCGCGGTCTTGGGGTTCAAGGGGGGTGTGGGCAAAACCACTACAGCGGTGCACCTGGCCCTCTACCTTCAACAACGGTGCGCAGCCCAGGCAAGTACACCCCAGGTGTCGCTGCTGCTCGACGCCGATCCCAATCGCTCCGCCTCTCGCTGGGCAGAACGGGGCTCCCCCTTTCCTGTCAAAGTGCTGGCCGGGGATCCCACCATGTCTACGCCTGGCGGCTTTCAGCATACGCTGATCGACACCCCCGCCCGCCCCACCCCCGAACAGTTGAGCCTGCTGGCGGAGCGGTGTGAATTGTTGCTTTTGCCCTGTTCTCCGGATGCCTTGGCCCTGGATGCCCTGATGCTGACTGTCAACGCACTGGATCGTTTGGGGGCAAAGCACTACAAAGTCTTGCTGACGCTGGTTCCCCCCTGGCCTAACCGGGATGGGGCCGAGGCCCGCAGCTTTCTGCAAAAAACCGGGATCCCGCTCTGCCATCATTCCATTCGCCGCACAGTGGCCTTTCAGCGGGCCGCGCTGGAGGGGGTCTGCGTCAACCAGCTCCCGGATCCCAGGGCTAAGCAAGCCTGGTCAGATTACGTTGCGGTGGGAGAGGAAATCCTGTCATGAGCAAGTTTGAGCGCCTGCTCGACCGCCACCCGCCTCCGAAAAAGCTGAGCGCCCAGGCCTACAAGATCCCTGAGCCGCCGGAAGCGCCCGCCAAGCCCAACGGCGCGGAGTACGTCAAGCTGACCGCCTACATCCGCAAAGAGACGCACCGAGCCGTGAAGCGCCTCCTGCTGGAATCGGATCAGGATCTGTCGGAGCTGATCGAGGCCTTGCTCGCCCAGTGGCTGCGCTCTCAATCGGGAAAGATTTGAAATCAGGGAGGAGCGACATTGCCAGATCCCGCTGTCGGGGATCAGATGAAACACACGGATTCCGGTTGAGAACCAGATAAGAATAAGATGAAGTGGCGTGAGGCAGGGATCCCCGGACGCGAGGTGGGGCCGTTCGCGAGAGCGGGACGGAGCCCTTGGGCACGCTGGGCGAGGGGACGTCTGCGCTGCAAGAATGTCACGCTCTTTTAGGTGCAAAGGGATCCTTAGTATGCAAGCCATCACCCTGCTCGGCTCCACCGGCTCGATTGGCACCCAAACTCTGGACTTGGTGGCCCAGTATCCAGAGCGTTTCCAGGTTGTCGGCCTAACCAGCTACAGCAATGTCGTCCTTTTGGCCGAGCAAGTGCGGCAGTTTCGGCCCCAGATTGTGGCCATTGGCCGGGAGGAGCTGCTGCCGGAACTGCGGTCGCTGCTGACCGGGATGCGACCGCTGCCCGAGTTGGTGGCAGGCACGGAGGGGCTGTGTCAGGTGGCGGCTCACCCCGCGGCCCAGCGGGTGGTGACCGGGATCGTCGGCTGTGCCGGCCTCTTGCCCACGCTGGCCGCCATCCGCGCCGGCAAGGACATTGCCCTGGCCAACAAAGAGACCCTGGTGGCAGGCGGCCCGGTGGTGCTGCCCCTGGTGCAAAAGCACGGCGTCAAGCTCATCCCGGTGGACTCGGAGCATTCGGCCATCTTCCAATGTTTGCAGGGGGTGCCAGCGGGATCCCTGCGCCGCATCTGGCTGACAGCCTCAGGGGGGGCCTTTCGCGATTGGCCTGCCGAGCAACTGGATCGGGCAACTCTGGCGGATGCCCTCAAACACCCCAACTGGGTGATGGGGCGCAAGATCACCATCGACTCGGCCACCCTGATGAACAAGGGCTTGGAGGTGATCGAGGCCCACTGGCTGTTTGGTTTGGATTATGACCGGATCGAGATCCTCATCCACCCCCAGAGCATCGTTCACTCCCTGATTGAGCTGGCCGATACCTCGGTTCTGGCCCAGTTGGGCTGGCCGGATATGCACCTGCCCATTCTCTACGGCCTCAGTTGGCCGGAGCGCCTAACCACCCCTTGGGATCCCCTCGACTTGGTCAAGCTGGGATCCCTCACTTTTAAGGCGCCGGATCACCGCAAGTATCCCTGCATGGAGCTGGCCTATGCCGCCGGGCGGGCGGGCGGGACGCTGCCGGCGGTGTTGAATGCGGCTAACGAGGCAGCCGTGGCCTTGTTCTTGCAAGAGCGCATTCGTTTTTTGGATATCCCCCGCCTTCTGGAACGGGTCTGTGAGCGGCACCAGGTCATCCCCGCCCCCAGCCTGGAGGACATTTTGCAAGCAGATGCCTGGGCGCGCCAGCAGGTGGAACTCTTGGCGCAGCAGGCCCCGGCCCAGGTTCTGGCCTAATCCCTACCGGGGGGATCCGGCCCAGCGCTAGAGTGGGAAGAAGCTGGAGGAGCACCTGAGTGGCGGGATCCCATCTCCGACAACTGGCCCATTATCTGCGCCCCTATCGGCGCCAGGTGGTGCTGGGCATTGGATCCCTGCTGGTGGTGAACGGGCTGGGGGTGTTCCTGCCCTGGTATGTCAAGCTGGCCATCGATGATCTCAGCCAGAACCTGGCCGCGCTGTCGCCCAGCCACATTGCCCTCTACGCTCTGGTGGTGCTGGTTGTCTCCACCCTGATGATGGGCATTCGCATTGCCTCGCGGGTGTGGATGTTTGGCGTAGGGCGGCAGGTGGAGTTTCGCCTCAAGCAGGCCATCTTCGAGCATTTGCTTACCCTGCAGCCTTCCTACTTTGCCCAGCAGACCATCGGGGATATTCTCACCCGCATCACCAGCGATGTGGAAAATGTCCGCCGCCTACTGGGCTTTGCCCTGCTCAATTTGGCCAATACAATCTTTGCCTACGGCACTACGCTGCCGGCCATGTTGGGTATTGAGCCGCGTCTAAGCGCCCTGGCCCTATCGGTGTTTCCGGTGATGCTGGGGCTGGTGAAGTTGACCAGCACCCGTCTGCAGCAGGAGCAGCTTCAGGTGCAGCAGGAGCTGGCCAATCTGAGCGATCTCATCCAGGAGGATATGAACGGCATCACCCTGATCAAGGTCTATGCCCAGGAAGAGCACGAGCAGCGGGAGTTTCGCCGCCGCAACGAGCGGCTGCTGCAGGCCAATTTGCGCTTGGCCCTCACCCGCAACCTGCTTTTCCCCTCCCTGGTGGCTTTGGTTAGCCTGAGCCTGCTGCTGTTGTTGGCAGTGGGGGGGCCGCAGATTGCCGCGGGGCGGCTGACGATTGGGGATTTTTCTGCTCTCACCCTCTACGTGGAACGGCTGGTATTTCCCACCGCTTTGCTGGGCTTTACCATCACCGCCTACCAGCGGGGCCAGGTCAGCCTGGAGCGGATCGACGCCTTGCTGCGGGTGGAGCCCACCATCCGCGATGCCCCCCAGGCTCTGCCGCTGCCTCTGGAAAAGGTGCAGGGGCGTATCGAGGCTAGGGGGCTGACTTTTGCCTATGCCAATACGGGTTCCGCAACGCCGGCGCTGCAGGATCTGCACTTTTGCATCGAGCCGGGGCAACTGGTGGCGGTGGTGGGGCCGATTGGGGCGGGCAAGTCCACCCTGGCCAATGCCCTGCCCCGCCTGCTGGAGATCCAGCCGGGGCAAGTGTTTCTGGATGGGCAGGATATTACCCAGCTTCAACTGGGATCCCTGCGCCGCGCCATTGCCTACGTGCCCCAGGAGAGCTTTTTGTTTAGCGCCACCGTTCGGGATAACATCCGCTACGGCAAGCCAGACGCCGAAGATTGCGAGGTGGAATGGGCCGCCAAGGCCGCCCACATCCACGATGAGATCCTCCACTTTCCCAAGGGCTACGACACCTTGGTGGGGGAGCGGGGCATCACCCTTTCCGGCGGCCAACGGCAGCGGGTGGCCCTGGCGCGGGCCCTGCTGGTGGACACGCCGATTTTGATTTTGGATGACTGCCTCTCCAGCGTGGACAACCAGACGGCCCAGGCCATTCTCTGCCACCTGCGCCAGGCCACGGACCAGAAAACGGTGATCTTGATTACCCATCGCCTCACGGCGGCGGTGGAGGCGGATCAGATCTGGGTCATGGACCAAGGTCGCATCGTGCAGCAGGGATACCATGCCCAGTTGTTGGCCGATGCCGACGGCCTCTACGCCCGCCTCTGGGCCAAGCAAAAGCTGGAAGAGGCCCTGGCCTAGGTTTTCTCTGGCCAGAAAGCCGGCCCAGCGGCTACCCTAAGCTGCAAGGCTGTGGGGAGGGGCAAAAGCATGGGAAGCAACGGGATCGATCTACGCCAATTGCTCGGCCAAGCCGGGATCCAACCCCAGTTGGTCCAGGGATCCCTAGAGGGGGTGCAGGTCAGGGGTCTGTGCACCGATTCGCGCCAGGTGCAGGCCGGGGATCTGTTTTTGGGGATGCCGGGATCCCACGTCGATGGCGGCGAGTTTGTCCGGGCGGCGCTTACCGGAGGAGCGGCGGCGGCCCTCATCTCGCAGGAGGCGTGGAAGCAAGTCAGCGGAGAGGCTGAAGGGAGCAGTCAGCCCATTTTGGTGTGGCCCCGCGCCGGTTTGAACCGGGCTGTGGCCCAGGTGGCGGCAGCCTTCTATGGTTTTCCGGCCCGCCAGCTCATCCTGGTAGGGGTGACGGGCACCAACGGCAAAACCACCACCACCCATCTCATCGAACATCTGCTGCAGGCTGCCGGTCGCCCCACTGCCTTGCTGGGCACCCTCTACAACCGCTGGCCCGGCCACTGCCAGGTAGCCCCCCACACCACCCTGTTTCCGCTGGAGCTGCAGCGCAGCCTGAGAGAAGCCAAGGCAGCCGGCGCCGAGGTGGCGGTGATGGAGGTCAGCTCCCATGCCCTGGCCCAGGATCGGGCTTGGGGGTGTAGCTTTGCCGCTGCCGTCTGGACCAACCTCACCCAGGATCACCTGGATTTCCACGGCAGCATGGAAAACTACTGGCAGGCCAAAGCCACCCTGTTCCGGCCGGAGTACTTGCAGGGGCGAGCGGTGGTCAACGCCGACGACGAGGGGGGACGGCGGCTGCTCGAGGCCATCCCAGCCCCTCTAGAACCCTGGGCCTACTCCCTGCAGCCCCTCGAAGGGATCCCTGCCCTCTGGCCCAGTGACGTTCAACTTCACCCCAACGGCCTGCAGGCGACTCTGCACACCCCTCTGGGCAGCTTTGCCGTGGCAGCGCCCCTGGTGGGATCCTTCAACTTGGCCAACCTGCTGGCGGCAGTAGGGGTGGCGCTGCACCTGGGGATCCCTGTTGAGGTTATCCAGTCGGCCCTGCCCCATTTTCCCGGTGTGCCGGGGCGGATGGAGCGGGTGAGCCTGCCGGGGCAGGACATCACGGTGATCGTAGACTATGCCCACACCCCCGATGGGCTGGAAAACCTGCTCAAGGCCCTGCGCCCCCAAGTTCAAGGCCGGCTGATCTGCGTCTTTGGCTGCGGCGGGGATCGCGACCGGGGCAAGCGCCCGCAGATGGGCCGCATTGCTGCCACCTGGGCCGATCGGGTGGTGGTGACCTCCGACAACCCCCGCACCGAGGATCCGCAGCAGATCCTGCAGGACATTTTGGCCGGGATCCCTGGATCCCCCTGGGCGGTGGAGGTGGATCGGCGCCAAGCCATCCGCCTGGCCATCCTGGAGGCCCAGCCGGGCGATACAGTCGTGATTGCCGGCAAAGGCCACGAAGACTACCAGATCCTGGGCACCGAAAAAATCCACTTCGACGACCGGGAAGAAGCCCGCGCCGCCCTGTCCCTAACTCCCCTCTCCCTCAGGGAGAGGGGCCGGGGGTGAGGGTTGACTCCCTCAGGGAGAGGGGCCGGGGGTGGTCGCGCTAGCGGCGCGGAGCGCCTGGGTTGACTCCCTCAGGGAGAGGGGCTGGGGGTGAGGGTTAAGCTACTCCTGCCCTCTGTTCTGCAGCATCAGCTCCACAAACTCCCGGAAGAGATGGTCGGCATCGTGGGGGCCGGGGCTGGCCTCTGGGTGATACTGCACGGAAAAGAGGGGTAACTGGCGGTGGCGGATCCCGGCCACGGTGCGGTCATTGAAGTTAAGGTAAGTAACTTCTACTTCCTCAGCCGGGATCGAAGCGGCCTCCACCGCAAAGCCGTGGTTTTGGCTGGTGATCTCCACTTCCTTCTCCAGCCCACAGGGGTGGTTGAGGCCGCGGTGGCCGAACTTGAGCTTGTAGGTGGATCCGCCCAAGGCCAAGCTGAGGATCTGGTGGCCCAGACAGATGCCAAACATCGACTTCCCGCTTTGCAGCAGCGCCTGGGTGGTGCGGATGGCCGTCGTCTCTGCCGCCGGATCCCCGGGCCCGTTGGAGAGGAAGATCCCATCCGGGTTGTAACTCAAGATCTCCTCAGGGCTGGCGTGGGCCGGCAACACCATCACGCGGCAGCCATAGCGAGCCAGGCGGCGCAAGATGTTGCGCTTGATGCCAAAATCCAGCGCCACCACCCGCAAGGGGGGATCCGGGATCCGGATCCCTTGGCTGCGGCCATAGTCCCAATCGGCGGGGGTGGGCTCCAGCCACTCGTAGGGCTTGGGCGTTGTAACCTCTGCCACCAGGCTCAGCCCCTGCATGGCAGGGGCCTGGCGCACCCGCTCCAGCAGCGCCTGCGGATCCAAGATCTCCGTCGAAATGGCCCCGTTCATCACCCCCTGGGAGCGCAGCCGCCGCGTCAGGGCCCGCGTATCCACCCCGGCAATCCCCGGGATCCCGTGCTGCTTGAGGTAGTCAGGCAGCGTCCCCGTAGCGCGCCAGGAGCTGGCCAGGCGCGACACGTTGCGGGCAATGATCCCGGCGGCTTGGGGCCGGGCCGACTCCTGATCCAGCTCGTTGATCCCGGTGTTCCCCAACTCCGGGCAGGTGAACGTGATCAACTGCCCCCGGTAGCTTGGATCCGTCATCACCTCCTGGTAGCCGGTCATGCCCGTGTTGAACACCACCTCACCCACCGCCGTGCCCTCTGCTCCAAACGACCAGCCGGCAAAGGCCGTGCCATCGGCCAGCACCAGCAGAGCCGGCTGCCGAGCGTGCCAGGGGAAGACTTTTTCCGGAACTTCAAGAGTTAGGGAGACCATAACCAGTGAACCTACAGCAAACAACCACAAGCCACCCATAGCTCCCCTCTCCCCTTGGGAGAGGGGCCGGGGGTGAGGGCTGACTCCCCTTGGGAGAGGGATCGGGGGTGGTCGCGTGAGCGGCGCGGAGCGCTTGGGCTGGGAGAGGGGCTGGGATCGGCAGCCCGACCATCCTACCCCAACTAGCCTTCCTCTGCCTCGTTGGTCACGTTGCCACACTCAGGGTTATTGTCCTTGCGGAGGGTGCCGATCAAAGTGCTCACCACCACGCAGCGGTTTTCGCCCTGGGAGTAGGTGCTGCTAACCACAAAGCGCCCCAACTGACGCGCCCGCCCTTCCGAGTCGAAAACAGCCCTCCCTCTTTCGTTGGCAAAGGTACTAGTTACAGTTACAAAATTATTCAGGCGCACCCGCTGGCACGGGATCGGCTCATCGCAATGGCCTTCCTCGTCTTGGATCACCAACGTGGGGACACTTGGATCTGAGTTGTCGATTTCAACCACCCAAGCGCGGCCTTGAAGAGAAGCTCTGGCGTTGGTGCGGGCGGTGCGCAGGGCTCGCTCCACCTTGTTTTGTGCGTCCTCTAATTGGATGCGCGCCCAGATGTTGATCCCGGAAGGGACGGCCAGCCTGGCCACAATGCCGATAATGACCACCACCGCCAGGACCTCCGTCAGCGTGAAGCCCTGGGATCGAAGCGGCCGCGCCGGGCCAATGGTTTTTTTCTCCAAGGCCAACATGGTGGACATTCCCCCTAGGAGAGTTGACGGTTGATAACACCGCGGGCAAGAACCCGAGTTTGCAGCGGCAGCAGGTAGCGCGACACCTCTGAGATATCGACGCTGGTGGCATCCTCAATGTAGCGACGGAAGAGGCCGGGGTTGGCCCGCTCCATGGCCGTGGCCGTGATGTTGATGACCACATCCTGGGGTCGGTCGGCGCCGGGGCTGCGCCGCACGCAGACGTAGAAGCCCACGTCGTTCTGGTTATCTGCCAACCCTGAGAAGGTGACGCCGTTGGGTTTGCCGCCGCCAAAGGCATAGCCCTGCGGGCAAGCGGGTGCAACCTGCGGACTCCCCTCCCGGCTGCTGAAGATGTTCGAGACCAGAGTTATCAGGCGAGGGCCATCCGCCCTGCTGGCAATGGGGATCTGGCGTGCTCGGGCCTGCTCGGAAGGCCAAGCAAGGAAACCTTCCCGGAACGGATCGGGATCTTCAACAAAGAACGGGCTGCGACCAGCGCAGTCATTTTGACCCTGAGTGTTGAGGGGTCGTAACTCAAAACGCTCGATCCGCGCGTTGCCTTCCCAAGGAGTGTCCCCTGTTGGGTTGCCGGCGTTGTTGTAGTTGCGGCGCAGGTAGTACACCACCAGGGTGTAAATGCCGCGGCGGCTGAGCAGCGTTTCCCAATCCGCATTTCTGCCGTTTGTGAGCGGGAACCCAGCAGGTGGTTCAGCAGGCAAGGTAGCACGGCCTTCGCGAATCTGTTGCAAGGTGGGGTTGCCCGCGTAGCATCCCCGCGGGATCGGTTCCAGCTTCCAAAGGGCAACAACCGGGATAGCGTCATCGGGGCGGCGGATCCAGCCTGGCTCGTAAAGCCGCTGGGTAACATCTGGGATCCCGTCTCCGTTGGGCTGTTCGGTGTCGTTGTAAATGTAGAGAGCTTCTGCCAGATCCTGCTGGATATATTCCATGGCCTGGGTTAGCTCCGCCTGCACCTGGGTGCGGCCCGTCTCTTCCCGATCCAGCCGCATCGTCTCGATGACGATCATGGCGGTGGCCAGGAGAAAGATGGAGGCAATCAGCAGCGAGACCAACAGCTCGATGAGGGTAAACCCTCTGCTGGCTCGGCGGCGAAAGATCCTGAAAAACATAGGGAAACACCCCCATCTTGCAACAGGTTTTGCGGGAAGGAACTTAGGCTCTACCTCAGGTTTCAACAGGACTGGCAGGCAGGGGGAAAGCCCGGCACCTCTCGATGGGATCCGCACCTATGGTAATGGCTATCTGCCGGCAAACATCTCCCAAGTTGGCGGCGGAGTTAATTTCTACAAAGGAGGTGGCCATGGGAAAGAGCCAGACATCGGCATTGGCCAAGTTTTGGTTGGCTGAAACCAGCTCCGTTCCCAATCCAGGCAGCGCTTGGCGCGTGTCTGGATCAAAAGAAAAGCGGTGGTAAACCCGCACGCCCAGGCGAAAGCTGCAGGGCACCCCCTGAATGACCCTGTTTTCACGGCGGTCGATGCAGGGCGCTCCCTCGTCGCGGAAGGTTTGGATGACGTATTCTTCCGGGTTCCGCCCCGGCACTTGAACTTGCGCCAGGCGAAGGGAATAGTTGTCTTTGTGGGTGTAGTTGCCGGCATTTGCATCGGCGGGCATCTCGTCAGGGGGTGGGGTGTTGGCCAGCGGGTCTTCTCCCACTCTGGGCAGACGATCCTGTTGCTCCGGATCCTGAAAAGCCTTTGGAGCAGCCGACAGCTCGATATCCACCAGGGTGCGGATGCGATCCACCTCCTCCTGGGCCAGGCGATTGGCCAGCTCTACCCGCTCGCTCATGGCGCGCCGGTAGGCAACTAAGGTAAGGGCAGGGGCAAGAGCAGTCATGGCCAGCGCCACGATGATCACCGAGGCCAACACCTCAATGAGGGTAAAGCCCTCTGCTGCCGATTGCCGCCAAAGCCGACCCTTGCCCATGGATCCCTCCCTATTTCGCCCCTACTTTAATTTGCCCCTGACCGGACGGATCTATATCAGATCCATATCAATTGAACTCATTGCAGCCGCCAATCTGGGCAGACGGATCCAACGGCACACCCGGCTGATCCTGGAGCGCGCAGCGCAGCCGCCGCACATACGGATCTTGTGGATCCAGCTCGCGCAGGAACTCGGTGCGCGCGTTGGAGGGGAATTGGAAGCGGCTGGAGACGGCGCCGGGGCGGCGGGCAATCTGCAGGCCCACGTCGTAGCCGAAGCGGCGGTTGGGTGGGGAGTAGTAGTCGTAGCCGAGCACAAAGGTTGGATCCGGCACCAGGTTGGGCGGCTCGAAGCTGCGCTGCAGGAAGGGGCCGGTGGCATAGGTGCTGTAGTTGAGCTGGATCATTGAGCCGCTGAAGAAGAGGTTGGTATTTCTCCACAGCTCGTTGAGGCGCAGGAAGTTGTGCATGCCGCCGGCGGTTTGATCCAGCCGCGAGGGGAGCACGCCGCTAACGGCCACCGCGTTGACCCGCGTCTCTCGGGCAGGCTGCAGTTGCCGGTTTTGGCTGCCGTCGTCGTTGCGGCGGCGCTGGTTCGGGTCGGTGGAGGCCAGTTCTTGGAAGCGGGGAATAGGAATGGGTCGCCGCGTCACCTCGTCCAGGATCACCCCTAGCACCGGGTTGTTGCCAGCAAAGCCGGTGGTGGGCCTGTTCAGATCCAGGGTAAAGGGCTCCACATCCACCCACTCAGGGTTATTGCCGCCGCCCCCATCCCGATCAACCTGTACCTGGATGGTGTTGCCGTTGGGCTTGATGTAGAAGCAGAGGCCGTTGCGGATTTTTTCGCTGTCCCCATCGCCCCTATCGTCGATGTAGTAGCCGTCCGCGTACTTGGAGTCGGGGGTGTAGCCCTGGGCCGCAGAGGTCTTGTTGACGCGGGCGTAGGGGTTGAGCACCATCTGGGGTTGGATCTCTAGCTCTGGCCGATCGGACAAGTCTAACCCAAACAGTGGATCCCGATCCAGAACATTTGAAGGCTCCTTCGGATCCCAAATGCCATTCTTGTTGAGATCCTCGAAGGTAGGATCGGCATCTTTAGGAGAGGTACGCAGAGTGCTGGGGCGGCTGGCACCGGTGTAGGCGGTGTACTTGAAGCGGTCGTTGAAGTTGGGGCGGAACACCCCCGGCACCCAGAAGCCGCCATCGGGGCCGACTTTCTCCTCAGAGTCGCAGCGGACGGTTAGATCCCCTTTGAGCAACCGGCGCCGCAGTTGCCGCGCCCAATCATCGGTGTTTGGAGCCGGCTTGCCGGCAATCGGTGGAGCGCCGCTTTCGGCAGGGCGGATGCCCGGCTCTTTGCTGGGGTTGGCGATCTGGCTGAGCAGCAAGTTACTCTTCAGGCCGTTGCGGGCGGCGTAGGCCGGCTCGCCGAAGATCCAGTTGAAGGCGGCCTGCAGGGCTTCGGCAGGGCTGGGCCACTTGGGCGGCTTGGGCACCCCTGCTTTTACCTCCAGCACCGGCGAAAGCCGCGGCTCCAGGGCAATGGTTACACCTTCATCGGCAGCCTGGGCCACATCGTGGACACTGATCGTCTCCGGCTCCGGCTCGGCTTGAACTTCGCCCACGGGGCGCAGCTCCACCGTGTTGGGCTTGGCCGCCATCCACTCACCCAAGGGGCTCTTGCCGGGAGCATCGGGCGCAAAGGTGCCCGGCCCGCAAGGCCGCCCTTGACAGGTGAGATTTTGTGACTGCCTCTCGGTTTGTTGGCAGGTGGGGCTGCTGGTGCTGGCGATGAGGGTGCGCGTCCGAGTTTGGGTAAAGGTTTTGGTTGTGCCGCAGGCGATTTGGTTGATGACCTCGTCGCAGCTAGCCGGCGACCAGGGAGTCCAGTCGTTGTAGTTGCAAGTCTGCGGGCAGGTAACCGTTTGGGTTTGCGGCCGGGTGGTGGTTCCGCAGCTCGAGGTACAGGTCTCGGTGCGGGTTTGGGTTATCGTCAGGCCGCCGTTGGCCACTGTGCACGCAGGAGTCCAGGCTGTATAGGTGCAGGTAGCACCTGGCGGCTGGCAAGTGATGGTTTGGGTTTGGGTTTCGGTGAAGGGAGCTTGGCTGGTACAGAGCGGCGTAACCGTACGGGTGCGCGTTTGGGTGATGGTGGCCCGGCTGCACTGCTGCTGCTGGGTACATTGGGGACTCCAGTCAGACCAAGGCCCATAGTTGTACTGTGGGTAGCAGGTGATCTGCCGGCTTTCGGTCGGTGGCGTGCCGGGGCAGCCGGCGGGTAGGGTGCCTGTTCTGGTTTGGGTGATGGTCTTTGGCTGACAAATATTGGGTTCACAAGCGGGCTTCCAATCTTCCCACCCGGGATCACAATTGAGGCTGACCGCGCAGGAGCGCTGAGTGGGATTGTTATCTAGCTGACTACCCTTGATCGGATCTGGTTCACAAGGTTTGTTCTTCGGCTCCAGCGGCTTCAGGTAGCGCAGGTCGTAGTCTTCTAGCTCGCTGCCATCGCGGGTAGCAAAGCGCAATCGCGCAGTGCCGGTGTTTTCATAGGTCTGGATCTCCACTAGGTAAGGAGAAGGCCCTTGTGCAGGCGCGCACTCCAGCTCCAAGCGCAGAGTGACCTGGTTGCTGCCGCTATCTGACCAGGCCTCGGCCCCTGCCGCATTCGGCCCTAGGCTGAGAGAATTGCCGTTCCAGACGCCGTGGTTGACAAAAGTAGCATCGGGGTTGTCCTGCCGCCGAATGATCAGCCGCACGCCGTCGTCGCCATTGAGGATGCGGTAGCTCTGCAGGCCCGGCCAGCGGGGATAGAGCTCCCCTACCCAGCGGACGACGAAGAAATCGTTGCCGTTGTTGTTGCCACTGCCGGATCCACCAGTTCTGCGCCGCCAGCAGGAGCGCCAGAAGTTGAACCCACTCGGAAAGTTAAGCTCATCTGCATCGGTCAGCAGATTCGTAAAACCATTGTTGCCATCGGGCTCTCCGCAACTGGGCATCCAGAACCAGTCGCCGCGATCCCGGCGATCGGGACTGGCAGGAGGCGGCGGCACCGACAGGCGGCAAAGGGGCTGCAGAATGTCAGACAAAGAGCCGCTGCAAGTGGGGAAATTGTTGTACAGCATCCGCTTGAAGGGAGAGTGGGAATTCAGCGACGTGCTGTTACCGAACTGGTACTGGAAGCCACCCCACCCGGGGAAACCAGGGCCGCTGCGGGCAAAGAGTTCTAGTTTACTTGGATCATCGATAGCGTCGCGCACGCAGGCCCAGCGTTCCCTGCTGTTGGGGCTATTTACATTGCAGCGGGGCGCACTGCTGGTGTAGCCGTTGTTGTATTGACCGATGTCATCCGGCACCCCCTGGGCCGGAAACACCGGATCCGGCCAGCGCACCGCCCGCAGGTAGGGCAGGTTTCTCTCTCGAGCAGGTTGGAGCAGAGGGCCCACCTCCTCGCCCCTGGGGTTGGTGGCAAACCCCGTATTGGGGTCGTACTGGTTCCGCGGGCTGGTGATCCAGCCGTTGTAGTACTCGGCCAGCAGGCCAGCGCCGCCAGGGTTCGGGCAGGGCCCGATGGGAGCCACCATCACCCAGCGGGAGGTATCCAGCACCGGGTTGCCCAAGGCGGAGATGCGCACGCCGAAGTTGGCATAGCCCGTGTCTGGGGCCCGCAACTGCCGCTCCGCCGGCACGCTCAGACCTACCGTCCGGTCGGCTTCATTGGAGTTGGGATCGGTGCTGTTGCGGCCCTCAAAGAGGGTGTCGCGGGCAAACACGTCCGGCCAGCCGGGCTGGTTGGTGTTGTCGCCCAGGTTCTGGGCCCCGCCGGTGTTGTCGAAGCGCAGGACACCGGCGCCAGCGTTATTCGGATCTGGAGCCGGCCAGTTGTTGCCCCGGATCACCAGCGCCTGGTTGAGGAAGGAGGTGTTGCCCCGCGGGTTTGGGCCGCTGCAGCCGTAGTAGTCGTTGCGGCGAGGAGCCGAGGCACGCCCACCGGCGTAGTCCTGGCCGGAGTTATAGTTGCTGCCGCCGCCATTGAGGGTGCCATCCTGGACAAAGCCGTCGTCAATGCTGCCATCGCAGAAATCGGCGGAGAGGATATTGACCGAGTCGCCTATGATCTCGCTGGGTCGCCAGAGATCCTCCGCTGCCCGGGCAAAGCGCCGGTCTTCATTCTTCCGGAGTCGCCCGTAGAAGTTGCTGTAAAGGCCGTCTGATCCGAAGTTGAGGAGAGTCTTGAACTCTTCCAGCCGATTGCCTCCTGCCGTCTGGTGCAGGTTAAAGTCCCCTTGGATGTAGACGGGGTTGTCGGAAATAAAGGAGAGGCCAAAGACGGCTTCATCGAGGTTAAACCCACCCCGCGCCAACACTGCCCCGTTGCGCAGCCGGAAGCCATAGGGCCGCCGATCCGGATCGGGGTAGTAGTCCACCGGTTTGGGACTGAGGCCCTCGTTGGAGACAGGCGGATCGCCGACCGGTTGGTTGCGACCGGGCTGACCGGCATTCATAACGCTGGCCAGAGTGCCACGGGCGTTTGCCGCTTGCCAGGCAGTTTGATAGGCGGCGAAGTTGGTCAAAGGCGGGCGGGCAATGGCATCCTCCCGCACCGCATCTTCCCGGAAGGCGTAGAAAATACCCCCTTCGCGGCCTTCTTGCACGCCGGCAGGCAGCCAAGTATCTCCGTTAATCAAGCCGTTGGCCTGACCATTGGCGTTGTTGGTCAAAAGGGCCAGGTCGATGTTGAGGGCCCGCACCGCCATTGCCTCGCGGCCATCGTAAAACACCGAATCTTTGAAGGGCACGCGATGGCACTGGTCGCCGACCTGGATCAGCTCCATCTGGTTGCTGTTGGGGTGGTTGCCACCGAGTAGGGTGCTGCTGGGGCAAGTGGCAGTGGCACGGGGCAAACGCCAGTCGTTGATGGTGGAGCGAGGCCGAAGAGCCACTTGCTCGAGGTCGGTTACTGCCTGGTAGGTGGCAGCCGGCAGCCAGGAGTAGGCGCCTCGCCGCTCGCTCTCTATGGGATCCGCCTGGCCAAAGTCGCTGGTGGGGAAGATGTAGCGCAGCGGCAGGTAGAAGCGGTTGCGCTCAAGGGCATCCAGGTTGCCTTCACGGCTGGCTCTGATGTCATCCCAAAGGATCTGAGCTGCTGGATCCCCGGCGTTGGCAGCCGCCTCAATCCGCAGAATGTTGTCGGCCAGCATGCCCAGCATGCAACCCGCCGTCTGCAGCGTGGTTTGATCCGCCAAGCTAAGGTTGTTCGGGTTGTTGATGATTCGCCGCAGCTCGGAGAAGTTGCCAAAGGCAGTGATGAACGGATCTGGGTGGATGCGGCCCGCCTCCTGCCTGGGCGGATAGGCTCCGTCGGGGTCGCCAGCAAAATTGGCCAGGTTGGTCAGCGCCGTCCACAGGGGCGTGCCAGGCCGCAGCCGCTCTTGCATCGGCCCGGGATCATACTCCCAGACGTTGGTGCCCTGGCCGGTGAAGAAGTTGATGCCCAGTTGGTTGGTCTGATCGCCGGCGGGGAAGGTGGAAGCCCGCCGCAAGCTCCAGGGAGTGCCGGGGTGAGCCACCGTGGCCAGGCAGGCGATGGGGAAGCGCCCATCTTGGTGGCTGTGGTGGTAAACCGCCGTGGCCTGCACCGCCGCCGGGTTATCCCGCAGGGTCAAGCGTTGCCGCGCCTCGTTGCTGATGAAAATGGCCTGTAGCTTAGTGGGATCATTGGGATCGCCCCCTGGCACCAACGGCAGCGGCAAAGAGTCGGTGCGGGTCAGCTCCAGGCGCTGCCCCACGATCACCCGCAGGCCTTCCACGCGGGCCCGTCGCTCCCAGTAGCCATCCAGCCCCACCTCGGAGAGTGCGCCCGGCGGCGGCTCGTCGGCCGTGAGGGATTCGCCCAGCTCATTTTCGGCCTCAGACGGGATTGTGTCACCTGCCCTGGCGTTGAACTTTTCGGCAAAGGTGGGCACGTTGCAGCCATTCTGCGGGTCAGGCGTCACGGGCGGACGTTCGTAGCTGGCCTTGGGCCCAAAGCGGTTGTCGGCCCGATAGACATCGTCCACGTAGGGAGGGCAGACCTGGTCGGAACCGGCCTGAAAACCGCCGGCCTTGATCCGTCCGGGGTTGGGCTCCCGTTTGGCGTTGAGGGGAGAAGCCGCCCATCCCGCTGCATCTGAGGCATAGGATCCGCGGGTGCGGATGCGGCCGAAAAGGTGGAGCTCCAGCGGATCCAGGGCCACATTCTCCGGCTCCACCCCGTTTTGCACCGAGTCAAAGTTCAGGTTGTTTAGCTTAGACTCGCTCGGCTCTACGTCTTGCTGGCCAGAGTGAACATCGAAAATCAGGGTATCGCTCACCTGCTGGCCGGCGTAGCCAATAGCCCCTGCCACCAGCTCTCCGAAGGCAGTAATCTCCGAGTTATCTACAGGCATGTAGAAGCAGGATTGCTCCGAGCTGATGGTGAAAGCCCGGAACAAGTTGTTGGGGGCATAGCGGAAGAAAAGGCTGCCGCCGGCGTAGATGGCGCCGTTCCAGTTGTAGCCGGGGGTGAAGAAAAACTCTAGGTCGCCGCGGCTGAAGGCCCCCCACTTGTTGAGGAGATCCCGCTTCCGATCCTGCTGGAACTGCAAAGCCGAGATGGCGCGGGTGGTGGAGTCGGCGCCTTGAATGGGCAAAGTGACGGCAAAGACCTGGAAAGGCTTGTACAGCGCCGATCCCACCTGGAACCAGTCTCCCACGTTGGGGTTGGCGGTCTGCTCGGCGGGGTTGTCGGTACAAGCGCCCAGAGCCGACCCTTGCAGAGGGCCACTGCGGATCATCAGGCGCCGCGCCCGCTCCGTATCCGTTAGCCGGCTATCCTCAAAGCCGGCACTGGCAGCCCGACGGGTGTTGAGAATGGTGTAGACAGTTACGGAGTCGTTGACGCCGTTGTTGTCGGTGTCCACCAAAAACCACCAGGCCGGCGCCCGTACCGGCACAGGCAGGGTTTGCCCGGGGTTGTTGGGATCCTCCACCTCGATGTTGGTTGTAATTTCGAACTGGGTTTCATCGGGGAGGATGTAGGGCTCGTTCTCATCCCGCGGGAGCAGCCCTCCCGCCCCGTCGTTAATCAAGGCCGCGGCAAGTTGGGCATCAGTAGGGGTGCCAGCGGGCAGGCGGGGATCCCGCACCAGGTAGTCGATCTTAGCCCGCGCCCGGTCGATGGCGGCGTTGAGTTGTCGGCTAACCGTCTGCCCCGCTCGTTCCACCTGGGTTTGGATGTTGCGCTGGGTGGAGCGGGTGAGCAGGCCCACCGTGACCAAGCTCAACACCAGCACAATCAAGATGGCGACCGGTAGAACAAAGCCACGCTCGCGGATCCTGCGCCGATCCACCGGGATCTTCAGAGAGCCAAGCAGACGCAGGGCAAGTTTGAGCAACAGCGGGGAAGGAGCAGGCATGGCCGTATCTCAGATAACGGGGAAAAGAGGGAGCACCTGTGCGAGTGCCAAGATAGCAACAGTATGCAAGGGATCCCGAGTTTCAGACATCCCCACCTCTGGGGGGAAGCGCCAGCTTGTTCATGCTGTATTTGCTTTTGGTTAAGCCAACCCGCAGCCTCCCACAACTCTGAAAGGGGATCCCCAGTCCTTCAGCTTCGTGGCAAGCTGAAGACAGACGCCGCATCGGAGGCTGCTATGGAGAGTAGGATCCCCGCCCGTGATGTCCAAGTGGCCCATATCGGCCCGTCCACGTTGGTTCTCCGCTCCCGCACCTGGGATCGCTTGAAGTTTGAGCTGGAATATGCCCGGCAACGGGGCACCACCGCCAACAGCTACCTCATCCAGGCCCGCCAAACCCTTCTCATCGATCCGCCGGGGGAATCGTTCACCAACATCTTTCTGGAGGAGCTGGCCCAGCACCAATACCTGCAGCGGTTGGACTTTATTTTGCTCAGCCACGTCAACTTTAACCGCATTGCTACCCTCAAAGCCCTATTGCCTCTGGCTCCCTATGCAACGGTGCTCTGCTCCAAGCCGGGATCCATCACGCTGCGGGCCGCCTTTGAAGAGATGGATCCCGTGCCCCGCAGCCGCGACGAAGAAGAGGCAGCCGATCTGGGCATTACCTACAATGGCGACCAGTCTTTCCGCCTGCGGGTGCTCCGCGACGGGGATCGCCTGGATTTGGGGGAAGGGCATGAGCTGCACGTTCGCACCGTGCCCACGCCCCGCCACCCGGATGCCCTTTGTACCTACGACCCGGCCACCGGGATCCTGTTCACCGACAAGCTGTTTGGCGCCCATGTCTGCGACGAGCAGGTGTTTGACGAGCATTGGCGGCAGCTCAGCGAAGACCGCCGCTACTACTTCGACTGTTTGCACCGCAACCAATTGCCCCAGGTGAAGGCGGCCCTGGCTAAGTTGGAGGAGTTTCCCGCCCAAATCTACGCCCCTGCCCACGGCCCCTTGGTGCGCCACAGCCTGCGGCGGCTGCGCTTGGATTACCACGCTTGGTGCGAGGAGGATCCTGGCGAGCAGCGGGTGGCATTGCTCTTCACCTCGGCTTATGGGAATACAGGCATGATGGCTGTAGCCCTAGCTCAGGGGCTGGAACAGTCTGGGGTTACGGTGGAGCGAATTAACTGCGAATGGGCCACCCCTGACGAGATCGCCCAGGCCCTGGAGCGCTGTCAAGGGTTCATCATCGGATCCCCCACCTTGGCCGGCCATCCCCCTGTCCAGATCCAAACGGTTTTGGGCATCATCCTCTCCTCGGTTCCCACCAGCAAGTTGGCGGGGGTTTTTGGCTCCTACGGCTGGAGCGGCGAAGCGGTGGATCTCATCGAGAGCAAGTTGCTCAATGCCGGCTTTTCTTTGGGGTTTGAGACGATCCGCGCCAAGTTTAAGCCCACCCCTGCAATCCTACAAACTTGCCAAGAGGCGGGATCCCAGTTTGCCCAGGCGCTGCGCAAAGCCAAGCGAGCGCGTGCCCCCCGCCAAACCAGCAGCGAAACCCAGGCGGATCGGGTGGGACAGGCCTTGAGCCGGGTGGTGGGATCCCTCTGTGTGGTGACCGCCCTGCAAGATGGGATCCCGCGCGGCTTTCTCACCTCGTCGGTGGCCCAGGCCAGCTTCAACCCCCCCGGCCTAACCCTTTCTGTAACCAGGGACAGCGAGGCGGAACTGCTTATCCATCCCCAAGCGACCTTTGTGCTTAACATCTTGCGGGAGGGCAAAGGCAGTAGCCTGCAGCGACACTTTCAGCGGCCCCAGCGTCCTGGCGAAGACCGCTTTGCCGGCCTGGCCACGGCCACTGCCGAAAATGGCTGCCCGGTTCTATTGGATGCCCTGGCCTACCTAGAGTGCTGTGTCAAGACCTGGATGGAGTGTGGCGATCGCTACCTGGTCTATGCCGAGGTGGAACGGGGCAAAGTCCTGGATCCCACGGGGGTTACCGCCATGCGGCGCGGGTAAGATAGTACTAGTATTTTGCTGGTCTCAGCGCTCAGGGGGTGCCATTGACCATGCAAGACATTCTTGAGGGGGTCTTCAAAGGTTTTGCCCAGATTGGCGGAAAAGTTGTAGAGACCCCCTTTGATATAGGCAAGGTTACCGGGTCAGTTGTGCAAACTGTCATTGGTACAGGTATCGAGACCACCCAAAAAGTTGGAGAAATTCTTCTTGGCACGGGTCAAGCCACTTTCCAAGTCAGTCAGAAAGTTACAGAAATTGTTGTTGACTGGACTATCGAAGAGGTTACTCACCGTAGGCCTTATTTGATCCGTATTGAACCCTCCCTGGGTTGGGACGAGGCCCTAGTTTTCATCAACGGTTTCCTTAGCGAAGGTGAAACCCAACCTTGGGAAAAAAGACTGTTGTGGGAAACGCTCCGACGTGCCGGATGGCAGGGATCCCTGTACTACCTTTGGTGGGATGCTTCCAACCCGGCGAGTTTGACCTTGTCCCCTCTGAAGCTAGGGGTAGGATTACTTGCCCACTGGGAAGCCCACAAAGCAAAGGCCAAAGAAGTGGGACTGAAGTACGCCTATCGCCTGCTCTCTGCTTTGTCGGAAAGGCAGATTACCCTGATGGGGTTTTCCTTGGGGGCAAGGGTAGCCTACTACATCATGCGCGGTTGGCCCCAGACTGCAGATCGACGTCTTAAAGATGTTATCTTGCTCAGCGGTGCTGTTAGGAGGCAGGCCGATAAGAACTGGAGCCTGCATGTAGAAAATATCACCGGAAAGTTGGTGAATATCTACAACGAAGACGATTGGGTTCTGGCCTACGTCTTCAAAGCCCCTTCCCTTAACCGCAGCCCCTGTGGGATCAAGCCAATTAGAGAGTTTCACCCCAGAATTGAAAACCTCAATGCCACTCACCTAATCGGTTCAGGAGAGCATAGCTGTAAAGCCTATCTGCCTCACTTGGAGTTTCTTCTGGATCAAAAGCTGGACTGGAAAGCGCGCAGCAGCCGTTTGTTATAGGTCATGTTGATTTTTGACATTGAAGCCAGAAGAGAGCGGCGGCAACTGTAGAGAAAGGTGTTGATCTCCAACTCTCCTCTCCCCTTGTGGGAGAGGGGGGGCGAATAGCGGTTGGGGCATGAAGCAGTCACTTAGCTGCGCAAGGTAACCGGAAATTGTTTTGCCAACTGGGCCCTCACCTGGTTTTGCAGGGCTTCTACCTCCGCATCTGTCAGGGTGCGATCGGCAGCGCGGTACACCAGGCGAAAGGCAAGGCTGCGCTGCCCCTCAGGTACTCCTTGGCCACGGTACTCGTCGAAAAGCTGCACCGATTGGAGAAGTTCTCCGCCGGCTTGGCGAATGACTTTCTCGATCTCGCCAACCGTGAGGTCAAGCGGCGCAAAGAAGGCGATATCCCGATCGGCAGCAGGAAAAGGCGAAAAGGGAGCAAATTGCACAATGCCTCGTCTCTCCAGGCTTTCCAGTAAGGGATCCAACTGCAACTCAAACCCATAGACCTGATCCGGCAGGCCCTTTTCCTGGCAAAGGCGGGGATGCAACTGGCCGAACAAGCCGATGCGGGATCCTGCGATCCACAGGCCGGCCTGACGACCGGGGTGCAGCAGCGGCGATTGCGCCTCAGGGGGATCCAGACGCAACTCCGGGCCAAATCCCAGCCGCTCCAGCGCCGAGACCAGCAGCCCCTTGGCCTCAAACCAGTCCATGGGTCGGTTGCGGTGTTGCCAATCGTGGGGATTGGGATCCCCGCCCATAATGCCGCCGACATGCTCGGCCTCTTGGTAAGGGTGGGGGCTGGTGGGCAGGGCATGGGCAAAGACACGGCCAATCTCAAAAGCTTGTAGCGGGCCGTTGCCTTGATCCCAGTTGAAGCGGAAGGCCTCCACCAGGCCGGGCAGCAGCGCCTTGCGCACAGCGGAGTACTCCGGCGAAAGCGGATTGGCGATTTTCACCAGGGAGCTGTCCTCTTCCGCCGGACAGAGGGAGATGTGGTACACCTCCGTCAGGCCAATGCCGCGCAGCACCTCTCGGATCTGGCGCGTGAATGTTTCTCGTGTCGAAAGGGATCCCACCTGCGGCTCGGTGGGCAAGGTTTCCGAGAAGCGGTCATAGCCGTAGAGACGGGCAAACTCTTCGATGAGGTCGATCTCCCGCTCAATGTCCCGCAGGCGATAGGGGGGAACGGCGACCTGCCAAACGCAGCGGGCCACAGTTGCCGTCTCGGTGGCGGGGGAGAGGGCACTCCGGGAGCTGACCTCCTCGCAGCGAGAGAGCCGAAAGCCCAAAGCAGACAAGATCTCTTCCACATCCGCTGCCTGCACCTCGTCCCCCAACACATCGATCAGCCGCGACAGCCGCAGCTTCAAGGTGCGCTCTAAAGGCGGACGTTGGTCGAAGCGGGTAAGGCCTACTACCGATCCGCCCGCCAGCTCCAAAATAAGCTCTACCGCCCGATCCCGAGCCTGATCGAGGGTGGCAAAGTTCACGCCTCGCTCATAACGGGTGGAAGCCTCGGTGCGCAGCGAGTGGGAGCGGGCCGAGCGCCGCGTCACCGCCGGATCGAAGAGGGCTGCTTCCAAAAAGATGCGGGTGGTGGTCGAGCTGACTTCGGTCTCTTCCCCTCCCATGACCCCGGCCAAGGCTACCGGTTGGCCGCCGGCCACAATGAGATGGCTGTCGGGCTGCAGGGTGCGGGTGTGGCCGTCCAAGGTTTTCAAGGTTTCTCCCGGTTGGGCCAGGCGCACTTCAAGGGTGGGCTTTTTCTTGCCCATGACCTGGAGCAGGCGATCCCAGTCGAAAGCGTGCAGGGGCTGGCCCCACTCCAGCAGGATCAGGTTGGTAATATCCACAACATTGTTGATGGGGCGCATCCCGGCGGCGGCCAGTCGGTGTTTCAGCCAGTCGGGGGAGGGGCCGACTTTCACCCCTTCGATCAACACGCCGCTGTAGGCGGGGCAGGCTTTGGCGTCAGCAATGCGCAACTGAAAGTTGGGGATGGGCTGGGCCTGCAGAGGCTTGATGGGCGGCAGGTGCAGCGGGCTGCGGGTGAGGGCGGCCACCTCGCGGGCGATCCCCACCATGCTCAGGGCGTCGGCGCGGTTGGCGGTGGAAGTCAGATCCAGCACCACATCGTCCAGGCCCAGCAGCGGGCGCACATCAGAGCCAAGCGGGTGCAGGCTGAGATCCAAATCGGGCGGAAATTCGTGGATCCCTGCCGAAGCTTTCTCCAGTCCCAGCTCGGCCAAAGAACAGATCATGCCCTCCGAGATCACCCCGCGCTTGTCGGCTTTGGCAATGGTAAGGGAGATGGCGGGCAAATAGGTGCCGGGCGTGGCCACCGCTACGAGGATCCCGGCGCGAGCGTTGGCGGCTCCACAGACAATGGTTGCAGGCCGATCGGATCCCAAATCCACCTGACAAACCTGCAGCTTGTCGGCGTTGGGGTGAGGCTCGGCAGCCAAGATCCTGCCCAGAACGACGCCGTCTGCCCAACTGCGGCGATCTTCGATCTCTTCCACCTCAAACCCTGCCAGGGTGAGGGCTTCCCCCAGTTCTTCCGGTGCAAGTTGGAAATCCACCAGTTCTCGCAGCCACTTCAAGGAGATGCGCATCGCTGAGCCATCGGTCAAACGCCGCACCCATTATCGCTCACCTGGCCCTCTTCTCCAGCCGGGATCCCGGCCCAAAATGTTGCTCTGGCCGGAGCCGGCAGGACAGGCTGGGATGCTAAAACGGTGAGAGCCAGATCCACCAGATGTGCCGATCGCGAGGTAATGAACCATGAGGGAAAACTGGACAGAACGGCTGCGCAACGGGCTGGTTGCCCTGGTGGCGGTGGTCATGGCGGCTGGCCTGTTTTTGGCTAGCCAAAGTCGTCAGGCAGGCACCCACCTAGAAGCTCTGGCCCAAGAAGCCATACCTTGGGAGCAAGCTCAAGCCAACGGCAAACCTTCTTTGGTGGAGTTTTATGCCGATTGGTGCACCACCTGTCGAGCGATGGCGTCTCTCTTGGCCGACCTAAAAAAGGAATTTGCCGATCAAGTCAACTTTGTCATGCTCAATGTGGATAATCCCAAGTGGCTGCCGGAGCTGAGCCGCTACCGGGTAAACGGGATCCCGCATTTTCTGTTTTTGGATCGGCAGGGAGAGGTGCTGGGATCGGCAATTGGAGAACAGCCGCCGTCGATTTTGCGGGCCAATGTGTTGGCTCTGGCCACTGGGCGGCCTCTGCAGTTGACCAGTATTGGGCCGGTGTCTGAGCTGGAGCGGAGTAGACCCACCCTCCCCAATCAGCCGGATCCCCGCAGCCACGGGTAGAGTTTTGGCCGAACAGAAGCACATTCACAACATGCGACATATAGCCATGCCGCTCCCAAAAACTTAAGACAAAGCAGATACGATGTCTTCAACTTTTCCCAGTTGGAGAAACCTCATGAAAAAGTGGATTGCCTCGGCTACAACCCTGGCCTTTTGTGTGCTGATCCTGGCTCTGTTTTGGCCCCATGCCACCCCTGCCCAGAGGCAGACCCTCAACCTCTACATCTGGTCAGAATACATTGATCCCGACATTCTCACGGCTTTTGAGAAAGCCACCAATAGCCGCGTGGTGGTGAGTGTGTACGAATCCAACGAGGACATGATCGCCAAGCTGCGGGGGGGCGGCGTCAGCCAGTACGACATCGTCGTGCCCACCGACTACGTTGTGCCCAACATGGTGGAGCTGGGCCTGCTGCAGCCTCTTAACAAAGACCTGATTCCCAACCTGAGCAACCTGGGCGAGAAATTTGTCGACCTGCCCTTCGACCCAGAGAACACCTACACCGCTGCCTACCAGTGGGGCACCACCGGCATCGGCTACCGCAAAGACCGCCTGCCGGAAAACTTCGAGCGCTCTTGGGGATTGATTTTCGACCCGCAGCAGCAGTACGGCCCCTTTGTGATGATCGATGAGATGCGCTCCATGATTGCCGCGGCAGCCCTCTACCTGGGCTTCGATATCAACACCACTGCTCGCTCCGAACTGCAGCAGATCCAGCAGCTTTTGATCGAGACCAAACGCCGCAGCGCCGGCCTCATCGGAGGCGTAGGAGGCAAAAATCAACTCGTCTCCGGAACGGCCAATGTGGCGATTGTCTACAGTGGCGACGCACTGCAGGCGACCGAAGAAAACCCCAATATCGGCTATTTCGTCCCTCGCGAGGGCGCTCACATTTGGCTGGACGTGATGGCCATCCCTGCCAAAGCCCCCAATCCTGAGCTGGCCAATCGCTTCATCAACTTCATTTTGGATGCCGAGGTCGGCGCCCAGTTGAGCAACCACAACCGCTTCGCCACCCCCAACGCCGCAGCGCTGCCCCTGATCGATCCGGAAGATCGAAAAAATCCGGCCATCTACCCCGATGAAGAAACCTTTGCCAAACTGGGCTACCTCAAGGTGCTGTCAGGGGAAGAGCTGCGCCTCATCGACGCCCTCTGGACAACGGTGAAAAGCAGGTGAACGACTCCCGACACTCATCTTCGTTGAGTAAACACAACTTAGATAGAGTACGGCTTCACGCTTCACAGACTTGTTTGTACAGAGGTCTCAGCGTGCGGCCACCGTGCGACCCACGGCGGGAAACTCTCCAGAGATTTAACTTGTTCTCCTCAAGTGTAGGACGAACGGCTT
>NZ_JANSJJ010000091.1:0-912 GCF_047502715.1 Synechococcus sp. H55.10 | reverse complement strand
ATCAGGAGGGGCACACACCTTTAGCCTATGCGCAAAAGCGGCAGCACAAGCTAGCTGCCCAATGGCTGCAAGACCGAGGCGCAACCCTTTAGTTTGGCTTAAAGCTCAAGCGAGATCCTAAGTCACGCCAAACAAAAACAAGAATCTGAAAGGGTAGTTGAGGGTGTAAAAGCTATAGTCACTTTCAAAAGTGATCCCTAGCTTCCCTCTGAGATACGGGCCATGGGTGAGGGGTGGAAAAAGGGTCTAGGGGTAAGAGCAAGGAACACCTTAGATTGTATCTCCATTCGTAAGGGATCCCTACTTCTTGGGAGACAAGAGATAGAGACAGAAAAGGAGAGAGGATGTTAGGTTTCCTCTCTCCGATCTCTTCGTCGCGGTTAGCGTTAACGCCATCTAGATTCTAATCGATAAGTCGCACCTGATTCAATCCTTTTCTCCAAATTTTAATCTTCTTTCAGAATCATTTTTTAGAGAACAAAACAAGGACGGAACAGCTAGCTTGTTCCGAAAACATCCGTTTATCTCCTTAGAAGATTTATAGCCATTCCAAATAACTCAAGATACTTCCCCAGCGCTTCACGCCGCTTCCGCTTGCTAGCCCGCCGACGCAAGCGCAATCACCCTCGACTGCTACCTCCTCCTTCAACACGGTGTTGGCGGAAAACCTCCCTCCCCTGTTAATTGATGTTTAGTCTCATTAGATTAAAACCTCAACTTTGAGGGGAAAGGAGGAAAAGGGATCCCTGCCAAACGCAGGATGGCCAGTTCCGCCGGCGCGGGATCCCCGCTCTATCCAAGACAAGAGAGGAAGACTGATGGATTTGACTCCACCACTCACCTGAGTGACAGGATAGCACTATTGAGATCAAGTTGCAATATACCCCCGGAGCATACGGGGCACTCTTTGAT
>NZ_JANSJJ010000090.1:0-913 GCF_047502715.1 Synechococcus sp. H55.10 | reverse complement strand
TGGGAACCCACTGCTCAAGCTGTCAAGGTTTGAAGGCCATCTTAGAGGCGACCTCCCTTGCCTCTCAGCACTCACACAAAAATTGCTACCAAACTGAGAGACTAACCAAATAACTTCAATTGAAGCTAGGGTTAGAATTTTAAGCTTTGATAAAGTGTGCTGAACTGGTGGGCAAATTAGAGAATCCAAGCTGTTACCGCGCGGCCCTAACGCCCATTCCTCTGTCAAGCTGTCTAGCAGCATCCCCAGCAGACGCCGATCGAACTGGCAGAGAAAAGGTTGCGACAGGGATCCCGCTGGCTCTAGATGAGGTTGTCCAAAGCAAACTTTGGAGAAAGGTGATGGGATCCTCCCCTAGCTGGATCGGTTTGCCCTCCCTGCTGGCAACAGCGGTCTTGGATCATTGAAGCAGAATTGGGTTTGGATCCCATCTCGTCTCAATACAGCTTTTTCCAACGTGGGGGAGTTCTGTAGAACGGTGGGATCCGGTTGTTATCCCTGTTGACCTGTTTTTCAAGAATTGTCCACCCTACTACCCAAGGAGCGGCTATGGAATTGGTTTACTTCACCCCCATCCTCGATGTGCGCGTGCAGCGAAGCACCCTTGACTTCCCGAAGCAGCAGAGCTCTGGAGAGCGCCCTCGCACTTTCTTCCCCACACCATTACAGGTTTGGGAGAGCGGCGAGGCCTACACTGTCCAGCTCTGGGTGCCCGGCGCCGATCGCGAGCGCTTCCACATCGAGGCCACAGCCCAGCAGCTCTCCATTAGCGGTGAAATCCAGCTTCAAGGCCCTGAAGGTGCTGAATTACGCTACCAAGAGGTGGAGCCTCAGCCTTTTCTACGCATCCTCAAGCTAGCCAAAAGCATTCAGCCGGAAAAAGTCTCGTCAATCTACCGGGATGGCATTCTCA
>NZ_JANSJJ010000089.1:0-6249 GCF_047502715.1 Synechococcus sp. H55.10 | reverse complement strand
GAGCAGATAGTGCAGACTTCTTTACTACTGATTAATCCATCCTGCTTCCAGAGTTGGTTTGCTAAGTGTTGCTACTGTACCCCTTGATTCTTTAACAGGCTGTACCTGGGGCCCAAAGGGGGCGGGCACTACGTGAAGATGGTGTACAATAGCGAGAAATTCAAGCAGGCGATCCAAGAGTGTCAGGGATGCTGGCGGCAGGTGGTGGCCAGTGCGCCAGCTCTTGGGATTCTGTTCGCGTCAGCGGTGCCGGGCACTTTGCTGTCCATCAGCGCCTCCTTGGCCTACTACGACAGCTGCCGCACCGCAAACCTGCCGCAAAACTTCACCCAGGCCTAGCGGAACTTCTTCGGTGCCCACACCTTTGAGCGCATCGGCAGGTCGGGCGTCTTCCACCACGCCTGGAATGCCTGAGGAGTTCTCGGGATTGCCCTCTGCCCATAAATGAGTGGGTTGCAAGCAGTCTAGTCTTGGTCGAGACAAGCCTTGGCTATGAACATTCAGTTGGCCGTGAATGGCACCCTGATGCGGGGGCTGCCCCTTAATGAGAACCTACTGCAAATCGGCGGTCGCTTTGTGCGAGAGGCCCAAACAGCCGCTTGTTATCGGCTTTGGTCCATCGGCGATGTTTATCCAGGCATGGTACGGGTTCGCCAAGGCGGTTCTGCAATTGCTCTGGAAATTTGGGAAATTCCCACTTATGGACTGAGCCAACTCCTTTTGCAAGAGCCGCCTGGTTTGTCAGTGGGCCGCATCCTTTTGGCAAAAGGGGAGGAAGTGCTCGGGATCCTAGCCGAACCCTACCTGTGTGAGGGGCAACTGGAGATTACCGCTTGGGGAGGGTGGCGAGCCTACATGGCTTCCAGAAACAGACAGAAATAATCACACCCCATCCGCTTTTCCAAGTCACAGCTTTGGCATCAGTTAACACGGTGGGGATCCCGCCACAGCACCTCGCCCTGCCGCATTGTCAACACTACATCCGCCGGGGTGACCCGAGTGAGAATCGACGCAACCAGATGACGACTGGCTCGCAAGTGAGGACGGGTAAAGTCCAGCACCACCAAGTCGGCAGGCAGCCCCACCTCCAAATAGCCGTACACATCAGATCCCAGCAGAGGCCGTAAATGTCGGATATTGCTGGTGACCATCTTCAAAATCTCCACCGGATTGGGGCGCACCGCATCTGCAAATTGGCTTTTGGCCACTTTGTAGGTGAAATCCAGCTCTGCCAACAAGTTCGGGCTATTCAGGAGTCCATTGTCGGTGCCCAGCAAGAGGTTGACCTCACTCTTCAGCAAGCGGGCAATCGGGGGCAAGGGCAGTCCCAGATTGGCATTGGCGCGTGGGTTCAAGACAACATTGACCCGATGCTGGCAGAGTAATTGAATCTCGCTAGCATTAGCTACAGTGGCATGAATCACCAAATGGGGATGGTAAAAATCAAGAGCCCGCTCCAAATCTCCCCGTCCAGCGATGGCCAGACTGATTTCTCGATAACCCTCATTTTCCAAACAGTGGATGGCCCGGATTTTGCCCATTTTCTCGCTTAGGTCGTGGATTTGCCGCCAGGCAGGTTCCGTCAAATCGTTCAGGGTGCTCTCAGAAAAACCATCCGCTACTGCCAGAATCTCCTGCAATTCTTGATAGGCTTGGGCGCTCAAGGGATCCCGATTTTGCCGCAATTGCTCCTCACTAAAAGGGAGGCTCTCAAACTGGCCCAAGATTACCGAGTGGATCCCCGCTTGGGCCGCAGCTTCTCGCAACAGTTGGCAGCCGTAGACCCCCTGCTCGCGAAAGTCGATGTGCCGAATGGTGCCCGTTGCCGCCATGTAGCGCAGGTGGGCGGCGATGTGTTCTAGATGCTGTTGCCGCGATTGTTTGGCCAATTCTCGATATTTGTAGCCATTGGGCCGGAAAAAACCTTCTTCCAAAGTCATGCCCGTTGCCCCATCCGGCAGACAGCTATCCCCCATGTGGGTGTGGCTGTTGGTGAAAGCCGGCACAATCACCCACGATCCCTGTTCCAAAGCGAGAACGGGATCCCCCAGTTCCATGCAGGTAATGGTGTCTTGTTCTACCCCAAAGCGAGAGCAGCGATGGGGAACTAACTCTGGGCCAGCCAGAACCACACCGTCTTGGAGTTGAAAATTCATAACTTGCAAAGCTCAAAGAACAGGGGAAAGCGGGAATTTCTGTACCAGGAGAGCGTTTTGCTAGCACAAAGGCAGCATCAGGGTCTTGAACCAAAGAGACTGTAGCTTAGGCTACGAAAACTTGTGGACAGAGGTCATTAAAATCCAAAGGCAATAAATTCGAGTTTGCTGCACCCTTCCCCTGTCAGAACGCCACATTGCCCACTGCCTCAATTCCCTTTGAGTAGGAAGCTCCTTCATCCATAGGAGGCCCAAGATGAGCCAATTCCCGTTTCAACACCTTTACACCCGCAGACAAATTATCCGCACCACCGCTGCTGCCACCACCTTTACCCTGACCTCACAATTGTGGCGCGCCCAAGCCCAGAACAAAAAAGAAATCACTATCGGCTTTATTTACGTTGGCCCCAAAGATGACTTTGGCTGGAACCAGTCCCACGCAGAGGGGAAAGTTGGCCTATCTAGCTTAGCTTGGGTGAAAACCATCGAAGAAGAAAATGTGCCGGAAACGGTGGCCGTGGAAGAAACTATGCGGGCCATGATCGAGCAGGATGGGGCAACAGTGCTCTTTCCTACCTCTTTTGGCTACTACGATCCCCATATCCTACGGGTAGCCCAGGAATATCCGGAGGTGCAGTTCTTTCATGCTGGTGGACTTTACATTGAGGGAGTACACCCGAAAAACGTTGGCAGCTACTTCGGCTACTTGGACGAGGGACACTATATCAACGGGGTGCTGGCCGGTTCCATGACCAAAAGCAACCGCCTTGGGTTTATCGCCGCCAAGCCCATTCCCATTGTGCTACGCAACATCAACAGCTTTACCTTAGGAGCCAAGAGCGTCAACCCCAACATCACCACTCAGGTGGTCTTTACGGGAGATTGGGCTCTACCTGTCAAAGAGGCAGAGGCCGCTAACAGCATGGCCGACCAAGGCATCGATGTGCTTACCTGCCATGTGGACAGTCCCAAAATCGTTATCGAAACCGCAGAGCGGCGGGGCTTGATGAGCTGTGGTCACAACACCAGCCAAGCGGCTCTGGCTCCCAAAGGCTATTTGACAGGCGCCGAATACAACTGGACGACCGTCTACACCCAATTGGCCGAGGCCATCCAGGCGGGCAAAACCCTGATGAACGGTGGGATCCCTCACCTCATTCGGGGGGGCATCAAAGAGAAGTTCATCAAAACTTCTCCCTGGGGAGCGGCAGCCAGCGAGGAGGCGAAAAAAGCCGGGGAAGCTGCTCTCGCTCAGTTACGGTCCGGCTCGTTGGTCATTTACAAAGGCCCTCTCAAAGACAATACCGGCAAAGAGGTGATCCCCGCCGGAATGGAATACGGCCAGCGGTCAGTTGAGCTGGAATCCATGGATTACCTAGTGGAAGGCGTGATCGGGAGTATCTCTAGCTGATGGCTACCACCTCTTCTGCTGTTCCCCGTTCGGCTCCGCTACGTTGGCGCTCCAGCCTTGAGCCCATTCTGCTGCCCTGTGGGGCTTTGTTGGCCTCGCTGCTGATCTTCGGTCTGTTTTGTGCGGTGGCCGGCGCGGATCCTATCGCCGTCTATAGCTCCATCTACAAAGCTGCCTTTGGCAGTTGGTTCTCCTGGCAAAATACCCTGCAACGGGCGGCTCCCCTGATGCTGACCTCCCTGTGTACCATCCTACCGGCCCGCATGGGCCTGGTGATCATCGGCAATGAAGGAGCCCTGGTGATAGGGGGAGTGGCGGCTGTAGCTATCGGGCTGTGCTCTGGATCCCTGGCTCCACCCGTGGTCGTTTTTCTGATGGCCTTGGCGGGCATGGTGGCCGGCGGCCTCTGGATCATGGCGATGGGGGCCCTGCGCCACTACCGGGGCGTGAACGAAACCATCAGCAGCCTGTTGATGAACTACATCGCCATCGCACTGATGAACCATTGGGTGGGGGGGCCATTGCGCGATCCCAGTTTCCTGAGCAAGCCCTCCAGCTTTGCCATTGATGAGGCCAACATGTTGGGCCGGCTGTGGGGTACTCGCATCCACTTTGGCTTGGTCTATGGCATCGTTGCCTGCCTGGTTGCCTATGTGTTGATCCAACGCACTACCTTGGGTTTTTCGGTGCGCACAATAGGGGGTAACCCGAAAGTGGCCCGAATGGTGGGGATTGCGGTTGGTAAGGTCACCTTGCTCATTAGCTTTCTGGCCGGATCCTGTGCCGGCTTGGCAGGCATGGTGGAAGTGGCTGCCGTACACGGGCGGGCCAACGAGTCTTTGAGTGTGGGCTATGGCTACAGCGGCGTTCTGGTGGCCTTTGTCGCCCGGCAAAACCCAGCCGTAGCAGTAGCAGTGGCCATTCTCCTGGGAGGGATCCTGGCCAGTGGCAGCATTTTGCAGCGCTCCCATAACTTGCCGGATGCCACCGTGCTAGTGTTTCAGGGCATCGTCTTCTTGCTGATTCTCTACAGTGAATCCCTTTACGGGCGCTTCGACTTTTTCCGGGATCGGGATCCCTCGGAGCGGGCATAGGTGAACTGGGCTTTGTGGAGCAATTATTCTGGCTTCGCTGCAAACCTCACATCCAGTCGGAAAAACAACTCCGAAAAAAGCTACAAACAACTAATTCAGTTGTCAGGAGAAAAACTCAGATGGAAACAGAAGCCCTGGGATGGTGGGGGATCCCCTTGGCGGTGATCGCCGGAACCTTGCGGGGAAGTGCGCCTTTTTTGTTCGTCAGCTTGGGGGAGTGCCTGACGGAAAAAAGCGGCAAAATCAACCTCGGCTTGGAGGGATCCCTGCTGATGGGGGCGATGAGCGCTTATGCCATCTCCTTCCTCACCCAAAACACGGCGGGTAAAGTGGTCGCCCCTTGGCTGGGGGTGTTGGTGGCCGGGTTTGCCGGCTTAGCTTTGGGAGGGATCCACGCCTTTTTGGCCCAACAACCTCGGGTTAACGATGTTGCGGTGGGCATTGCCATGATCATTTTTGGCAGTGGAATGGCCTTTTACCTGGGCAAACCCTTCATTCAGCCTGCAGCCCCTCGCCTACCTGCCTTTGAACTGGGAAATTGGAGCAGCAGTCCTGCCATTCAAGCTGCCTTAAAACTGAGCCCACTTCTGCTGCTGGGGATCCTCCTGGCCTTTGCCATGCACTGGTTCTTTCGCTCCACCCGTTGGGGCCTATTCGTGCGGGCCGTGGGCGATAACCCGGATGCAGCACGGGCCATGGGGATCTCGGTGCCCAAGGTAAGGGCTCTGTGCATTATGGCGGGCAGCTTCTTGGCAGCCGTGGGAGGAGCTTACCTGTCCTTGTACTACCCCGGCAGTTGGACAGAACGCATTTCCAGCGGACAAGGTTTGATGGCCGTAGCTCTGGTGATCTTCGCCAAGTGGAACCCGTTGCAGTGTTTGTTAGCCGCTTTTTTGTTTGGCGGGGCACAGGCCATTGGGCCGGCCCTGCAGTCGGTGGGCGTGCAGTCTAACTACTACCTGTGGAATGCCGCTCCCTACGTGCTGACCCTGGGGATCATGATCTTGACCGGTTCTCCACGACGAACCCTGGCGGGCATGCCCGGAGCCTTGGGTGCTAGGAAGTAACCTCTGGCCAGTCGAGGTGAACCCGATTTAGGGAGCCCTTGTGATGACGGCTGAACAGACCCGGCCCGCCAATACCTTGACTCTGAGAGAGGTTCACGATCTCTTAGGTCTGTGTCGGGGAGATTCTTTAGAGTTCGAGGAAAAGCTGGACTTGCCCCCTCTGACTGAGCGGGAGACTGAGGAGCTGACTCAACCCCAGGAGTTGTATTTTAGCTATCTGGCCGATGACATTCTGAATGAAGGGCAAGTCAATTTCTGTTTGTTTCTCCGCTTCTTAAACCAGCGGGTTTTCTATCGAGCGGCATCAAAACTGATCTAGAAGAAAATATTGCCAATATTACTGTTGAGGAGGAAGAAAGCTAAGTTGCTATCAAAGGTCGTATGGACTTACAGCCTGTTAATTTAAAATAGGGTACAGGTATTCAAGAGGAAGGAGAGAAAGGGATGCCAACCCATTCTTTGGATCTAAGGCAAAGAGTTGTAGCAGCTTATCAGGCAGGTAAGACCTCCATCCGCCAGGT
>NZ_JANSJJ010000088.1:0-921 GCF_047502715.1 Synechococcus sp. H55.10 | reverse complement strand
GATTCGGACGCACCTATCCCCGTAAGTTGGTTCCCCCTTCGGGGGGATCCCTAGAAATTGGAAACTAGAAGAGGTACGTGCCTTCATCGGCGCGCCGATGATGTTCCCCCTTCGGGGGGATCCCTAGAAATTGGAAACGTCAAGTCCCCCAAGTACTGAGCTAGAACCCAATTGGGGTTCCCCCTTCGGGGGGATCCCTAGAAATTGGAAACGCCTTGTCTATCTTTTCGTCGAGGTTCTCCATCTTTGGTTCCCCCTTCGGGGGGATCCCTAGAAATTGGAAACATTATTGGCTGAATCAGAAGTGCAGCCCCGCGGACACCAAAGTTGGTTCCCCCTTCGGGGGGATCCCTAGAAATTGGAAACGCTGGCCACGACGGCATTAGATTCACCAGTTCTTTGGTTCCCCCTTCGGGGGGATCCCTAGAAATTGGAAACACCATCCTCAAAGACCTCGACTATTGTGAAGAACTCGTTCCCCCTTCGGGGGGATCCCTAGAAATTGGAAACAGCAGCATAGTATGTGAACCTGAGTTTCTCTCTTTCAGGTGGTTCCCCCTTCGGGGGGATCCCTAGAAATTGGAAACACTTATAGTGCAGTGCGGGTAGATTCTGTTCTCCTCCGTTCCCCCTTCGGGGGGATCCCTAGAAATTGGAAACTGGATGCAAGGCCACTCTGAGAACAAACCCGCCTTCAGTTCCCCCTTCGGGGGGATCCCTAGAAATTGGAAACCGACCTGGTGGTGCTGTCTGAGGTGAGGGGCAACGGGGTGTTCCCCCTTCGGGGGGATCCCTAGAAATTGGAAACGAGCTTCGCAAGGAACAACCTGGCTTGCACTCTTAAAGTTCCCCCTTCGGGGGGATCCCTAGAAATTGGAAACGGAACGATTTGGGACGCGGATTTGATTCCACGCCCCAGGA
>NZ_JANSJJ010000087.1:0-6373 GCF_047502715.1 Synechococcus sp. H55.10 | reverse complement strand
CCCTGAGGAATCCCCTCACCCCCGGCCCCTCTCCCTGAGGAATCCCCTCACCCCCGGCCCCTCTCCCTGAGGAATCCCCTCACCCCCAGCCCCTCTCCCTGGGGAATCCCCTCACCCCCGGCCCCTCTCCCTGGGGGAGAGGGGAGCTGGAGAGCAATGGACAGGCTGTTCCATAATCTTTTGCAATGACTATGTGATGAGCGGATCCTAGGCTAGAAACTTTTTCAACTCGCAAGCGGCCATCTGTTCCAAGTGGTGGCCGGCCTGACGCTGGGCTTCGGTCACATCCGGGATCCGGTCGCAGAGGGCAGCAACTCCAATTGGCAAAGGTCGGGCGGCCAAGTCGGCTCGGGCTGCCGGGGTGGCCTGGCCACAGAGAATCAGCAGGGGCTTCTGGGCTGCCATGGCCAGCTCCAGCACCACTCCTACCACTTTGCCCATGCTGCTCTGTTCGTCAAGGCGGCCCTCGCCGGTCACCACCAGGTCACAGCGGTGGATGCGCTCCGCCAGAGCCAAGTGCTGGGCCAGCAAGTGGATCCCCGACTCCAGGGTGGCGCCTAAAAAAGCCACCAATCCTGCCCCTAGCCCGCCGGCGGCGCCGGCCCCTGGGATCCCGTCCACAGTCCGGCCCAGGTCGCGCTCCACCACTCTGGCCCACTGCTGCAGTGCCTGCTCCAACTGCCTTACTTGCTGGGGAGTGGCGCCCTTCTGGGGCGCAAAAACGGCAGCCGCCCCCAACGGGCCGGTGAGGGGGCTCTGCACATCGCAGAGGCCGCGGATGCACTTGCCCTGCCAGACAGGCTGCTCGGGCGGCTCGATGCGCGCCAGGCGGGCCAGCTCCCCTCCCCCCCAGCCAATGGGATCCCCGGCCTCATCCAAGAGGCGATAGCCCAAGGCCTGCGCCATCCCTGCGCCCGCATCGACGGTGGCGGATCCGCCCAGCCCTATCCAGATCTCGGCAATGGGATCCCGGCAGACGGCCCGCAACAGCTCCCCCAAGCCATAGGTGGTGGTGCGGGTGGGATCCCGCCGCTGTGGGGGCACCAAGGTCAGGCCGGCCACCTGGGCTACTTCCAGCAGCGCCCGCTCGCCCGCCACCCCGTATTCGGCCCAGACGGGATCCCCCAGCGGGCCGGTGACCCACAGCCCTCGTTTTTCTCCCCCCAGCGCCGGCAGCAGCACCTCTAGGGTGCCCTCGCCCCCATCGGCCAGAGGGAGCAGCTCCACCGCGGCCTGGGGCAACACTTGTTGGATCCCGCGGGCCATGCTCGCTGCCGCTTCCTTGGCCGTCAGGGATCCCTTGAAGCTATCCGGGCAGACCAAAATCCGCCGGGGCGCGCGCGGATCCCATTCCTTTTGTCCCCAATTCGACATAACCCAAAGTTTGGCTCGGCGAGGCTGTTCCAGCGCTAATTGTCCGGGATCCTTTCCCAGAGGGCCAGCCACCCCAGTTTCAAGGCTGGCCCCAGCACCCGCCAGGGACGAAAGCGAACCACTAGGGATCCCTGTCCGCGCCAGCCGCTGCGGGCGAAGGTCAAGCGCAGGTGGCGGGCCAGCGAGGGAGGGAGGGCCGCCAACAGCCCTAGGCACTGCCCCGTCAAGGCCGGGTTGGCAAAGCCGATTTCTAGGCCGCCTTGCCAGGACTGGATCTGGATCCCCTTGGCCAACCGCTTCAGAAGGGGCCAGAAGCGAGGCCAGTCAGCAAAGGAGGGACGGCAGCCCACCCGGGCCGGCCAATGCCCGCGAACGCAGAGGGATCCGCAGCGCCATTCCCACCCCCGACGGCTGCCCCGCAGAGCCAAGCCCCCCCACCCGCGCCATTTCCAGCTCCAGGCGAGGGGGCCTTGCCAAGGCTTGCGGTAGCGTAGCAGGAGCTGTTGTGGCCAGAACAGAAACAGCCCCAACCCAGTGACCAGCAGCAGCCCTGCCAGGTACTTGATGATCTCAAGCCAGCCCATAGCGGGCCAGAAAATGGGGCAAATCGACTACCTGACAGGTGTAGGATCCCTGCATCACCAGCCGCCCCTGCTGCGTGATCTCCACCTGAAACTGAACGCGCCTTCCCTCCACTTGCACAACCTCAACCTGAAGGTGTAGAGGATCCCCCACCACAGCTGCTGAGCAGTGTTCTAGGACAAAGCGGATCCCGACTGCCGCTTCTTCCCCCTCGTAAAAAGGCTGCAAGGTGTTGTGGCCACATCGCTCGATCAGCGCCAACAGAGCTGGGGATCCAATCACCCTCACGCCGGGGTTGCCCAGGGCCTCAGCCGTCTGCTCGGGGCCGGGGATCCCTTGCCAGGTGCCACGGGTGCCGAGGGGAAGGAGTTTCACAACCCTAGAACCTCAACGCTAGCGGGACGCTGTTCTGGACTGCCACCAGCGCCAGCCCTGCCCAAGCAAAAGGAACAGAGCCAGGATCCCAACGCTGGCCGCCAGCACCAGGGCCCGCTCCAGGCGGGTGGCATAGAACCCCGTCACCGTCCAGTTGCGGCTGAGGTTGGATCCGAGGATGGCGAGCGTGGCCAGGCCCAAAGCTTGGATCCCCGTCCAAGTCGCCCTTCTCCCTTCTTGGTTCAAGGCTATGGGCTGCAGCGCCGCCAAGATCAAGGCGGTGATCAAGGCTGCCAGCAAGAAAGCTGCTTGCGGCTGGGCATGGACGAAATAGCCCACCCCCAGCGGCAGGAGCAGGCTGCCCAGCGTCAGGCCGACCCCGGTTTGCAGGGGTTTGTCCAGCCCGTGCAGCCAGTAAAGAAGCGCAGCCAAGGCCATGGCCGCCATGCCCAAGTAGAGCGCCGCCGATACGTAGGGCTGGGTGAGGTCGATCCCGGCCACCTGCAGGTTGAACTGGTGCAGCAGGTTTTGCAGCAGGGGTCGGGCCGACAAAAACAGGGCGGCCATCGCCCCCCAGCGGCTGGGAAAAGCCAGACACCCCAGCCCCAGCAGCGCCGCCCCGTAGGATCCCCCCAGCCGCAGTGCCAGCAGCGCCCCACCGCCTACCAGCGTCAGGCTCACACAGGTTCGCCAGAGCAAGGCCTCTTTCCCCTGGGGTGCCGGGATCCTGCTCTCCAAAGCCAGTAGAGCCCACGAGAGCAACACCCCCGCCCCGTACAGCAGCGCCCAAAAGGGATCCTGGTACAGCCCGTTGCGCACCAGAGCCAGGGCCAGCGCCGTCGCCACCAGCCATCCCACACCGTGCCCCAGGGCCGACAGCAGCCGGTTGGATTCCACCTCGCTGTCGGGTGAGGACTCTGTCCCGCTGGCGCGAACGGGAACAGTCAACAAGGGCAGGGTGCCCGCCACTAGGCTGAGGGCGGCCAGACCAACAGGTAACAACACCGGCCAAGGGAGATCTGGCAGAGATTCCCCTCCCATCTCCATAAGGCGGGATCCCCAAGTCAAGGCGGCGATGCCGCTCCAGCCCTGGGCCAGCCCCATCAGCACAGACAGCATCTCTTCTTCAGCCAAGCAGCCCAGCAACGGGATCCCCACCAAGCCCATCCCCAGGCCGCAGCCCCACAACAGCAGAGAAAAAGCAGCTCCCGCCTCAGATCCCTCGAAGGCGCCGCCGGCTACACCCTGCCAGGTGGCCAAGCTGAGCAGCAGCACCGCCAGCCCCTGCCCGGCCCGCCCACAGCCGCCCAAGCCCAGCAGCCCCAGTCCCACCAGCCCCCCCAACAGCAGGGCCAGCGGAACCGGTTCCGGCAACTGTCCCAGCCCCGCCCCCAGCGCTGCCAGGGCCGCCAGGCCCAGTCCCATTGCCGGCTGCCAACGGCGCAGGGATCCCCAGCGGCGATAGCGAATCGCTTCCAACAGCAGAACCACTAAGCCAATCGCTGCGGCAATCGCCAGCACTCCGCTTGCCATCTCCCCCTCCTGACCAACCCTTCCTCAACTATCGCCGATCTTGCAGCCGGGGAAGAGGCAGTGCTCGGGCCGCCGAGGCGATGGCAAAGATAAGCTGGAAAAGAGCAGCGAGCAGGCGTTCATGTCTTCCGAGCATTACAAGTTTGACCTTTTCTTGCGCTACCACCGAGAGCAGGCGCGGTGGGCGCGGCAACTGGCCGAGCGGCTGGATCGGGAGGGGTTCAAGGTCTGGTTTGACCGCTGGATGCTGCAGCCGGGAGACGACCGCCGGCTGGAGCTGCAACTGGCCATCGAACAATGCCGCTGGATCGGGGTGGTGGCCTCGCCGGAGTTTGTTGCCGATCCCTGGCCTAGAGATGAGCTCTACAGCGGCTTCTCCCACGCTCCGCCCCGACAGAACCAGCGCCTGCTGACGCTGCTCCACACGCCCGCCGAGCTGCCCCGCCCCCTGGCAGAAGCACCGCTGCTGGATTTTAGCGGCTCTGAGGAAGATCCGGTGCTGTTTGAGTACCGGGCCCGGGAGCTGATGCACTTTTTGGATCCCAGCTTCCCCACCCCTGGAGATCTGCAGCGATTTCGGCTGCAATACCACCGCCGCGAGGAACCTCCTGAAGATGAGGAAGTGCGGGGGTTCCAAGCTTTCCTACGAGCCATTCAGCTAGCCATCCTGCGCATTGCCACTGGCGAAATGCCCTCTGCCACACCGGAGGAAGGGGCACGCAAGATTGCCATTTTGCAATTTCTTCAGCGCCTGTTCCAGTGGAACAGCGCCGATATTCAATTCGATCGGGCCGAGGAGTGGCGCAAGCGGGGCAACCTAACCGAAGCCCTGGCCGCCTACGACCGCGCTTTGAACATGGATCCCAACTTCGCCCTGGCCTGGAGCCGACGCGGCGATGTGCTGGTGCAGTTGGCCCGCTACCGCGAGGCGGTGGATAGCTACAACGGATCCCTGAGCATCAACCCCTACGACGAGGAGACGCGGCTGCGCCTGGCCCTGATTCTGGGGCGCCTGGGCCAGTACAAAGCGGCGGTGGTCAACTACGACAAGGTGCTGGAGAGCAACCCGGAGGACGCCCTGGCCTGGCACAACCGCGGCATTCGCCTCATGCAACTGAAGCGGCCCAAGCTGGCCCTCAACAGCCTGAACAAGGCGCTGCGCTACAACCCCCAACAGCCCCGCACCTGGCTGGCGCGTGGGATCGTGTTGCGGCGGCTGCGGCGGCCCAGCTCGGCGGCGGCCAGCTTTGCTCGGGTTTTGAAGCTCAACCCCAGAAGTGGCCGGGTCTGGCGCTACCAAGGCAATGCCCTGTTCCACTGCCAGCGGCTGCGCTCGGCCATCGAGTGTTACAAGCGCTCGCTGCGGCTGCGCCGCCGGGATCCCATTACGCTCCACAACCTAGGGGTGGCTCTGCTGCGCCTGGGGCAGTATCGGCTGGCCAGCAAAGCCCTGGAACGTGCCCTGCGCTACGACGCCGACAACCCCAAAAGCTGGTACGCCCGCGGCGTGGCCTTCCAGAAATTGGGCTACCTGAAGGAGGCTTGCATTCACTTCGAGGAAGCCCTGAAAATCCGGCCAGAGGACTTCCCGGCTCGCTACGCCCTGGCGGTGACACAGCAGGAGCTGGGGCAATACGAGGCCAGCCTGGAGCAGTTCCGGAGCTTGGTGCAGCAGCGTCCTGGCAGCTTTGCCTGCTGGTTTGGCCAGATCACCAGCCTGCGCCGCCTGGGCCGATTGGAAGAAGCCCTTGCCGCCGCCCAAGAGATGACCCGCCTCAACGAACGGGATCCCTGGGGCTGGTTTGCCTTGGGCCTGGTCTATGGCGACCTGGGGGATGCGGAGAAAGCGGCGCAAGCCTACTCGCGCGTCCTGGAGCTCACCCCAGAAGACGCGGTGGCCCTCAACAACCGCGCCTGGGAAGCCCTGAAGCTGGGAAAGTTGGAGCTGGCCCTGGCCGACGCCCAACGGGCTACGCAACTGGAGCCGCAGCGGCCCGCCTTTTGGCATACCTTGGGGTTGATCCAACTACAGGCCGGCCAGCGGGAAGCGGCCCAGGCCAGTTTGCAGCGCTGCCTGGAGCTGGATCCCCAGTTTCAGCCGGCCCAAGCTGCATCCGGCTTGCCGACGGGCATGCCCACCGAAGATAGGGGGACAAAGTCCTTGGAAAGCCCCGCCGCCGAGATGGGATCCCCCTTGCCGGAGCTGGAAACCCTCACCCCTCAACCAGAGCCCCAGCCGCTAGACCGCAGCTCCTGAGCGGATCCCCTTGGCCTGCTCCCATCAGCGCGGCGCGGGCTTCCCAACCTACTTAGAGACAACCCGCACCTGCCCACCACAAAACCGTCAGGAATATAGTCGTTTCAGACAAGATTAAGACACTTTGCCGCTGCCCAAGCGCTCCGCGCCGCTCACGCGACCACCCCCGGCCCCTCTCCCACCCTCACCCCCGGCCCCTCTCCCTGAGGAACGACCCTCACCCCCTGCCCCTCTCCCTGAGGGAGAGGGGAG
>NZ_JANSJJ010000086.1:0-924 GCF_047502715.1 Synechococcus sp. H55.10 | reverse complement strand
TCCCAGGTGAGGGCAACATTGGGGCGGTTGAGGATTTCCCGGAAGAGGTGATCGACAATGTTGTTGATCTGCTGTAGATAGTATTGGGTAATTTGGGGGCCGGCCTTTTTGTAGGTATCTCGGCTAAACTTAATGAAGCGATGCAGCCGCTCTTTCTCGATGCGTTGCGTCTCAACTTGTTTTAAGGTTTCTCTCACCCGCTCCAGTTGCTGTAATCTTTCCTGGATTTTCTGCAGTTGAGGGGCAAGGCTTTCCAGGCGAGCTTGGGCCTCGGCCTTTTGAATTTCGGTGGCCTGCAAAAGGGAGTGCAGACGTTGGTGCTCCTGAGGCTGATAGAGGGAAGCCAAAGGATCCCGCTCTGCCCGTAATCGGGACAGTTGGGTTTGCAATGCTTGCTGTTGCGCCTTCAGTTCACTGAGCTTTTGTTCTCGTTGGGGGAGCAGTTTGGCAATAGGCTCCAGACGGAGATATTGCTCGTGATCCGCTCGGTAGTGTTCGCGCTGTTCTTGCAGGGATCCCAGCTCTCGATCCAAGTGCTCAGTTTGCATCAGCGCTTCCTCAAGGGGACGGAGTGCTGCCTCCAAATCCTGGATTTGCTGTAGGTACCCTGCCTGCGTTTGCAGGTACTGTCTTTCCAGCTTGAGCTCTGCTTTCAGCCGCTCGGCCCGGCTTCTGGGATCCCCCAGGGACTTCAAGGTTTCAGCAGCTTTTGCAATTTGGGCTTGCAGGTAATCTTGGGATCCCTCTGTTTTCTCCCAGCGATCAATTTGGGCTTGTTTTTCCTGCTTGGCTTGCTGGATCTGTTCTAGGGCTAACTGAGCTGCTTGCAGTTCATCTTTTCGTTGTGGCAAACTTTGGACAAGTGGTTGCATACGGATAACGGTTTCATAGCTGTTGCGATGGCAGCTCTGCTCCTCCCGTAAA